>DATKQG010000044.1 GCA_035532835.1 Candidatus Dormiibacterota bacterium | reverse complement strand
ACGAAACCCAAGCCTCACCGGTCGTATCCGGAGCTGATGCTCCCAGGGTTATCTAGTCGGTTCGGGACCTATACGCGTTGCGCGCTAAACGCAGTCGAGCCTCTCTACCGTACCATCGCCCGTCAAGGGGCTTGACAGATCCACGATTCTCCCTTTCCGGTTATGGGGCGATAAACCGCCAACGTACCGCTCGGCTAAAAGCTATCCACGATCCGCTTCGCGAGCCTCTAGCGATCGGGACGCCGGCGCGTGATGGTAGCGCACCATGTACGCGTCTGCTAACAATTCGCGCTCGTTTATCCGCCACGGTTCGCTGCGCGTGCCGCGGAGCGCCGACCGCCTCTACGAAGCGGCCAAGAACTACCTCTCGCGCGTCCCCGCCGAGCACCATCTCTTCGACCGCCTGGAACGCGCGCCGAACCGGCGTTTTACGTTAGCCGTCAACCATCGCAACGACGATCACTTCGATCCGAACACCGACACGATCGCGTGGGATCCTTATAGTGCGTTGCGGACGACGACCGGCGGACGTCAATCTCCCGCACTCGGCCTGGGGCACGAAATCGATCACGCCGTAGAGAACCCTCGCGCCGAAAATCGCTTGCGCAATCGGATCGACGCACGCTACGACGACGCCGAAGAGCACCGCGTCATCACCGGTTCCGAAACGCGCGCCGCGCGCACCCTCCACGAAGGCATCCGCCACGATCATGCCGGCACGACCTATCGCGTCGCCTCACCGGTAATGCGTTAACGCGCGTTAACGCGCGCGAAGCTTGCCGAGGGCGGCGGCGTAGGCCTCCAGCGCGCGATCGCGCGCGGCCGCGTGATCGACGATCGGGAAAGGGTAGTCGCTGCCGACGATGCACCCGCTCTGCGCCTGCAGCAACGGCGGCATCTCCCACGGTGCGTGAACGTACTCGGCCGGAACGTTGCGCAGCGCCGGAAGTTGCGCGCGGATAAACGTCCCCTCGGGGTCGCATTTTTTGCTCTGCAGGATCGGATTGAAGACGCGGAAGTACGGCGCGGCGTCGGTGCCGCTCGAAGCCGACCACTGCCAGCCGCCGTTGTTTTGCGCGAGGTCGGCATCGGCGAGATGCTGCTCGAAATAGCGCTCGCCCCACTGCCACGTTATCAGTAAGTCTTTGGTGAGAAACGACGCCGCGATCATGCGCAGGCGATTGTGCATCCAGCCGGTCGCATTGAGCTGCGCCATCGCCGCATCGACGATCGGGTAACCGGTCTGCCCCGCGCACCACCGCTCGAACGCCGCGCGATCGTCGTTCCACACGATGCGCCGCGCCGCCGGGACGAACGGCTGCGTCGCCACGTGCGGGAAGCGGCGCAGAATCATCTGATAGAATTCGCGCCAGATCAACTCTGAAATCCAGGTTTCGATACTGCGCGCGCCGGCGGGCTCGGCGCGCTCCAACGCGGCAAAAGCGCGTTCGAAGCAGGTGCGGATGCCGAGGGTCCCCGCGCGCAGTTGCGGGGAGAGGCGCGAAGTGCCTTCGAGCGACGGAATATCGCGCTCGGTTGCGTAGCGAGCGCTCGGGCCACCGGCGCGCAGAAACGTCGCGAGGAGTCCCCGCGCGTAGGTTTCGCTGCACGGCGGATACAGCGGCGACGGCTCGTGGCCGAACTCTTGCGGGCGCGGCACGTCGCGCGTGTGCGGCAATCGCTCGCGCGGCATCAGCCTGCCGGCAATCGCGCGCGCCGATGCGACCGGTTTACGCGCCGCGATACGATAGCGCTCGAGCCACCGCCGCTTGTACGGCGTAAAGATCTTGTACGGCTCGCCCGCATCGGTCGAAAGTTCGCCGGCACCGAAGTAGACGTGGTCGAGATGCGCGTGCACCGCGACGCCTGCCGCTTCGAGCGCGCGCGTGACGCATTCGTCGCGGGCGATCGCGTCGGGCTCGTAATCTTCGTTATAGTACAGCGCCCGCGCATTCAGGTCGCGCGCCAGCTTCACGAGGTTCGCTTCAAACGAGCCCTCCAGCAGGACGAGGTCGCTCCCCAACGCTCGCAGCGTTTCGCGTAACGCTCGGAGCGCATCGAAAAACGTCTGCACGAGCGGTGCGCCCATGCGTTGCGAGCGCAGCAACTCGGGATCGAGATTAAAGGCGATACAGAGCGGCGCGCCCGAGCGTGCGCCCGCCATCAATGCTACGTTGTCGCTCAGCCGCAGGTCGCGGCGTAACCACACGATCGCGCTCGATTGGATCGGGTCGCCCTTCATCGTTATCTCCCGAGGATCGCTGCGCCTATGGCAGAAAGCGGCGGCATGGCTCTTTCGCTCCGCGTCAGTACGCTCGCATTACCGTTGCGGCATCCCTTTAGAATCGCCCGAGGAGAGGAGAGCGTTGCACGTACCGCCCTCATCCGCGTGAGCGACGGCAGCCACGAAGGCCTCGGCGAAGCCACGCCGGTCGCACGATACGGCGAATCGGTCGAGAGCGTCGCCGCATATTTTGCAGCGCATCCCCTGCGCGTGCACGACCCGATGCGTTTGGAAGAAGCCCTGGCGGGCGACATTCCGCCGGCCGCGCGCGCGGGGCTCGATATCGCGCTGCACGATCTCATCGGAAAGCGACTGGGCGTGCCGCTCTATGCCTTCTTCGGGCTCGACCCCGCCAAGACGCCGGTGACCTCTTTTACGATCGGCATCGCCGACACGGCGACGACGCTGCGCAAAGTTGCCGAGATCGGCGACCATCCCGTGCTTAAAATCAAGCTCGGCTTGGGCACCGACGCCGAGCAGATCGAGACGATCGAAGCGATTCGGTCGATGTATGCGGGCACGATCCGTATCGACGCCAACGAAGGCTGGGACGTCGCCGGTGCGATTCGCATTCTGCGCGAGTTGGAGCGGTTCGAAATCGAGTTCTGCGAGCAGCCCATCCCGGCGGGAAATCCGGCCGGGCTGCGCGCCGTACGAGAGGCCGTCGGTATTCCGATCGTTACCGACGAAGATTCGTTGACGGCCGCCGATCTGCCGAAACTCTACGGTTGCGTCGACGGCATCAACGTCAAGCTCGCGAAATGCGGCGGCTTGCGCGGCGCGCTCGCGATGATCCACACCGCGCGCGCGATGGGCTTGCGCGTCATGCTCGGATGCATGGTAGAGAGCGCCATCGCCGCCACGGCAGCCGCGCATCTCTCGCCGCTGGTCGATTGGGCCGATCTCGACGGGCCCTTCCTCACCGCCTCCGACCCGTTCGAAGGCATCGCGTACGAACGCGGCAAGATCGTCCTTCCCGATGCGCCGGGCTTGGGCGTACGCGAACGTGCCGCAGCATGACGCGCCGTTACGTCGTTCTCGCACCCGATCGTTTCGCCGGCGACGCCAAAACCGCGCACGGCGTGATTCGCTACGGCACCGACGCCACCGTCGCCGTCATCGACCCGTCGCTCGCCGGCAAACGCGTGCGCGACGCGGTTGCGTATCTCGATAGCGACGCCCCGATCGTCGGGTCGATTGCCGAAGCGCTCGCTTACGAACCGACCGCTCTGCTGATCGGCACCGCGCCGCAGGGCGGGGCGCTACCGGCCGAGTGGCGCGCGCACATCATGGACGCCATCGCGGCGAAGCTGGAGATCGTCTCCGGGCTGCACGACATGCTCGGTGACGACGTCGCATTTGCCGCCGCCGCCCGCAGTGCGGGAACCACGATCTGGGACGTGCGTAAACCGCCGGACGTGCCGCTCTTTCGCGGCGAGGTGTACGATGTTCCAGCGCCGATTTTGCTGATGATCGGCAACGACTGCGCGGTCGGCAAAATGACCGTTGCGTTGGAACTCGCGCGAGCGGCGCGCGAAGCCGGGCGACAAGCGGTCTTCGTCCCCACCGGCCAAACCGGCATTATGATCGCCGGTTGGGGCATCTCGGTCGATCGTGTCATCGCCGATTTCGCCCCCGGCGCGGCCGAACAGCTCGTGATGTACGCCGCGCGACAACATCCCAATCTCATCGTCGTCGAAGGCCAAGGCGCGATCAATCATCCCGCGTACGCGCCGGTAACCCTGGCGTTGATGTACGGGTGCGGCGCCGACGCGATGGTCCTGGTCGTCGATCCGCAGCGCGACCGCCTCAGCGGCTTCCAAACCCCCACGCTCGATTACCGCGCGCTGATTCGTATGCACGAAGCGCTGATCGGAACGGTGAAGCCGGCCAAAGTCGTCGGGATCGCGCTCAACACGCGCGGGCTCGACGATGCGGCGGCTCGCGCCGCCATCGCGCTCGCCAAGGAGCAGACGCATCTGCCCGCCGACGATCTCGTACGCTACGGGCCGCACGCGTTCTACGCAGCGCTGGGAACGGTTGAAAAAACCGCACCGCTGGCGGCGAACCCGTGAACGTTCGCGTGACGCTCGCAGCGCTCGCGTGCGCGCTGCTCTGCATCACCGGCTGTAGCAAGCAGACGGCGGGAAGCGCGGCCGGCGGCCGCAACCCGTGGACGCAACCCGGCGTCGTGCGGCTCGGCGAACCCGACGAACCCGATAACATCAACCCGATGTTCGGGCATACCTCGGCAACCGACGAAGTCGACGGCCTCATCTTCGCATTTCTGCTTCGTTACGACGCCGACGGTAATTACATTCCCGATCTCGCAACGCAGGTGCCCACGACGAAGAACGGCGGCATCAGCGCGGACGGCAAGACCATCATCGTCCATCTGCGTTCCGGTGCGCGATGGTCCGACGGCGCTCCGCTGACGGCGAAGGATTGGATCTTCACCTACCATGCGGTGCTGAACCCCGCGAATAACACGAAAACGCGTTTTGGCTGGGACGATATCGCCGGCGCCTCCGCGCCCAACGATACGACCATCGTTATCCATCTCAAACGAGCCGATGCCAGTTTCCTCGGGACGCTGGCGATGGGCAGTTCGGCATATCCGCCGCTACCCGCGCATCTGCTCGCCGCCTTGCCCAATCTCAATACGGCTTCTTTCAACAACGCTCCGATCTCCAGCGGCCCGTATATCCTACAGCGTTGGAATCACGGCAGCTCGCTCACGTTCGTGCCGAACCCGTACTACTTTCGCGGCGCTCCGAAGCTCAAGCAGATCGTATGGCGCGTCATTCCGGATCCGAACACACAGTTTAGCCAATTGCAGACGCACGAGATCGACGTCTATCCCGGGGTCAGCGAGAACGAGATCCCGCGACTGCATGAGGTTACGGGCATCCGCGTGATGCAGAAGCTCGTGGCCAACTGGCGACACCTCGGGTTCAACACGAGCAAGCCGTTGCTCGCCGACGTGCGCGTGCGCCGCGCTATCACCGAAGCCGTCGATTGGAAGCGCCTGATCGACACGGTATACCACGGCTACGACCGGCCGGCCGTCTCCGACGTGTATCCCGAATCGTGGGCGGCGCCGAAGCTACCGCCCTATCGCTACGATCCGCGCGACGCCGCCGCCTTGCTGCATGCCGCGGGATGGCGCCGGGGGCCCTCCGGCGTGCTGATGCGCGACGGTAAAGCGCTGCGACTCACGCTTTCGACCGGCACCGGTAATATGGAGAACGCGCTAGCGGAGGTCGTGATTCAGTCGATGCTCAAAGCGGTCGGCATCGACGTGCGCATTCGCAACTATCCGGTGAGCCTGCTCTTCGCTCAAAACGGCCCGATCTATAGCGGCGCGTACGACATGGAGTGGTCGGTCGCAACCAACGGCCCCGACCCGGATAACTCCGGCTCGTGGAACGGAGCGTTCATTCCGCCGAAGGGTGCGAATACCGCATGGCTCAACGACCCGCTGGTCAATCGCCTGAGCGAGGAAGCGTTGCGCACGAACGATCGCGCGAAACGCAAAGCGCTCTACCAGCGCGAAGAAGAACGCCTTCGCGAACTCTACGTGCAAGTCGCCGTCTATTGGGAAAACAAATACACGGCCGTCAACACCGATATGCAAAACTACGAACCCGCGGCATTCATCGCCGATACCTGGAACTCGTGGCAGTGGAAGATCTAGCGCCGGCGATAGCCCAAGCGCTCGACGTGCGCGGCGGGGCTCGATTGCTTTTCGCCCCAGCCCGGCGCGGCGTGCTCAGTTGGAATACGTTCGCCGAACAAGGGCACATGCGCTTTCGGTTGCTGCGCGCGGGCTCGCCCGCAACGCCGTGGTTCGATTACGCGCAATGGAACCCGAGCGGCCGGCAGTCGTATAGCGTCGAATCGGATAAACACGGGCTGCGCGTCGAAGTCGATGCGATCCAGGCGCAAACGCCGTTCGACGGCATCGACGTTCGCGGCGTCAATGTTGAAGACGCCGGCGACATCGATTTTCGCCTGTTGGCGTTCGCCACACCGGTGACGAGCGTTCCGAGCCTTCCGTACGCGCGCGCCCCCCTCATCCTGGACGTGCCGATGCGCTCGCAGTACGTCGTCGACGGCGAACGCGGCTGGTGCTCGCCGGCATCGCTCTCCATGGTGCACGCGTATCACGGCATCGATGTCTCCGTCGAAGCGACCGCGCGCGCGGTCATGGACCGCGCCTACAACGGCACGGGAAATTGGGCATTCAACGTTGCGTATAGCGGGAGCCTCGGGCTGCGCGCCGTGGTCGCGTTTCTGCCCAATCTCGATAGCGCGCTGCCTTTGATCGAACGCAATCTGCCGGTCGTGCTCTCGTACTCCTGGTCGAACGATGAATTACCGGGCGCGCCGCTCGAGCACTCCGACGGACACCTCGCGGTTCTCTGCGGTTTCACCGCGAACGGCGACTGCGTCGTGAACGATCCCGCCGCTCCGAACGTACGCACGATCTATCCGCGCGCCGCCCTGGAACGCATTTGGCAGCGCAACGACGGCTTCGCATACGTCATCGCTCCGGTCGGCATCGCCTACATCGACGCGCTACAGCGGCCATGACGAACGAACGCCCGTCGCAACCGCAGGAGCGCATGCAATCGCTGGTAGATATCGGAGATCCGCCATTGCACATCGCGCTGGTGGAGCCGGAGATTCCGCCCAACACCGGCAACGTCGCTCGGCTCTGCGCCGCAACGGGCTGCGCGCTGCATTTGGTGGAGCCGCTCGGCTTCCGGATCGACGATCGCGAACTCAAGCGAGCCGGGCTGGACTACTGGCACGCGCTCGGGGTGGTGATGCATCCCTCGCTCGACGTATTTCTCGAGCGCACCGCGCACCTGCGGCGCTGGTTTTTCTCCACCCACGCAACCCGCACGTATGCGAACGCCGATTTCGAACGCGGAGATATGCTGGTGTTCGGGCGCGAGACGCAAGGCCTGCCGAAGGCGCTGATTGCGCAATACGCCGACCGCGCGTTACGCATTCCGATGCGCGAGCATGGCGTGCGCAGCATCAATCTCTCCACCGCGGTCGGAATAGCGACTTACGGAGCGCTCGCGACGATCGGTTTCCCAGGGCTAAGTTGAGGCTGAGGCGTGACTAAGACTATGGGAAACACATGGTAAGCACCTGACATATAAAGTACTGACCGATAGAAATTAAGACGAAGGGAGCCTTAAAGAAATGGCCCCCTTGTCGTTGATATCAAAAAGGTTACCCGGCACCGCTCTCTTGGCAGTCTCTTTTATATCCGGCCACCATTTGAAGAGAAGCGAAGCCTGCGCAAACTTGACCCTCCCGCTGCCTTGAACTTGCATCGATACAAAAGAGCGAGGAAGCCAGAACGCGATAGCGTTGCATTCGCGATAGGCTCGAGATTCCGCCTCGTGTTTACCGCGGCTTTTCTTTTGCGCCCAATCGCCCGTTATTATAATGTAATTCTCTTCCGCAACTTCCGCGATCCATTCCTTGTCGTCCTTGCTTTCGGGGTATCTCGTCTTAAGATGAAGAATTTCTATCTTAGCCGCAAAGTCCGGCTTGTCAGCATATTCAAAAAAGCCTAGGGCTTTAACGAGAATTTCCGAGATACAAGTGTCGAAGAAGAACTTCAAGCGGCTTTCAACTGTAATGCGCTCTCGTATTCAACTGCATCGCGCACACCCTTAATAGACACGCCGTACCACTCCGCAACCGATTCTTCGGCCTCGCCCGACTGGCGCATAGCATATAGAACATGCGTCGGAACCCCGGTCTCCTTATCAATGGGGGAACCAAATGCCCTCGCAGGGTCCAGGATCACCGATTTGTCGCTGCCAAGCGGGCTAAATGTCACGGCGCATCCATTCGCGTATGACACGTCCATCAAGATGGGTTCGATGACATTTTTGAAGAACAGCTGACCCCGGGATAACTCTTCCATGAGCTCATCGTCACTCCCCGGGAAAATGCCGATACCGTCAGTTCTAAATCGTTCACGCGCAAAGGGGTAGTCGCCGTAGCGCTCTTTGCGTGCTGCGTAAGCTAGGCGAATCGCTTTTGACTTAACGCCTTTCGAACGAAGGGCTGCAATGGTCATTAGCTCGATCAACTGCACAAACGTGAATAAGTTCGTGTCGGCGATTTTTAACGGCGCCTCGGTAATCGCTGCATAGTCCTTACTCGCCTCCCGCCGACCTTTCGACCAACGCAGCAAAAGGCGATTGTCCACGCGACCACTTAAGCGGTGCGAGATAACGTCAACCGATTCGGAAACGGTATAGAGGCCAACACCCAAAAGGCTATCAAGATGCCCATCAGTGCCGCTCTTTTTTCCAAGCCCCATGCGCCTTAGTTTGATGATACCGTCAAACATACTGCAACCTCCTCGCAGCTCATTATACCAAACACTTGTTCGATATAATGAGCTGCACCTATCGGGGTTTGGGTTGGGGCTCGATTTTCTTGAATGTCTTGGCGCTCGGCGGGTTAAGCAGCTTTCTCACTACGACCCCTTCTAGACGCGGCTCTGGGCGCTCCGAGGCATGACCCAAAGTCTTCATTCCGCACCTGCGACGTCAAATATGGAATGTCGGGGCGTCTGCGCCTCCGTGCCGCCGATGCTCGGCATGAAGAACGAGAGCGCGAGCGAGAGGATGGCGAAAACCGTGATCGCCGCAAAGACGGGAGGCAACCCGTAGCGGTCGCCGATCGCGCCGAACATCGGCGCAGCCAATCCGCCGATCGTCACCGCGAGACCGAGCGTTACGCCCGACGCCATGCCGATGCGTCTGGGCAAATACTCTTGGCCGATCACGACGATGACGCTCGCCGAAAGGCCGAGCGCCGCACCGAACCCGATGCCGAGCGGAACGAGCAACGCGAACGACGGCGAGTGGAAGCCGCAGTAGGTGATAGCCCCGGCAAACAGCGCGGTAAACACCATCGACGCCGAAACGATGCGGCGGCGGTCGTGGCGATCGGCAAGCCTGCCGCCCAGGATGGTACCCAGAGCGCCCCCGATCAGCAGCGCGGCTAGCGCTACCGATGCGAGCACGTTGCTCGCGTGCGTCACCGTGATGGCGAAGATCGGGAGAAAGGTCACCGCGGCCAAAAACGTCATCGAGCGCAGCGCGACGACGCCCGTGAGGATGCCGAACGCGCCCCAGCGATCGGCCCCGGCGCGCTCGCGGCGCGCGTGGTGAGCGACGCGACGCACTTCCTCGAATTTCGGCAGTTCGCGCAGCAACAGCGCCGACATCACGATGCCCGGAATCACCAAGAACGCCGTACCGTGCAGCCCGAATGCGAGGATCAGCGGCGTGACGAGAATCGGCCCGAGCGCAAAGCCGAGGTACCCGCCCAGGGTGAACCAGCTCATCCCGGTCGCGCGCTTCGCCCCGGCAAAATAATTGGCGAAACGCGAGCCTTCGGGGTGGAACGCCGCTACGCCGACGCCCGCTACCAGGGCACCGGCGAGCATCCACGGCAACGTCGGCGCGAGCCCGATGAGCGCCGTGCCGCAACACGCCAGGAGCACCGAGGCGGGGATAACCCACGCGAACGATTTGCGATCGGAGAGATGGCCAAAGAGCGGCTGGACGACCGACGAAGAGAGATTCATGGCGAGGACGAGCGTCGCGGCAGTGGCGAGCGAGAGCCCATGGTGCGAAACCAGCCATGGGATGAGCGCCGGGAGGGCGCTCTGGTTGGCGTCGTTCACCATGTGCGCGACGGTGAGCAGCCGAATGCCACGCCCTTCAGAAGAAGCGGTCGGGAGCTCGAGAGCAACGGCTGACATATGCCAGGATCATCCCATGCGATCGACAATAGGTCAAATATATGAATCGGCTAACATTGATAGGCATAGCTTATTAATGGACGTGCGACAGCTCCGCTACGTGCTGGCCGTTGCTCGCCGGCTGAGCTTCACGCTCGCGGCGGGCGATCTTTCGATCGCGCAGCCGGCGCTTTCGCAGCAGATTGCCGGGCTCGAACGGGAACTGGGGGTTCGGCTTTTCGACCGTACCAACCGGCGCGTGAGCCTCACCGATGCGGGCAGCGCGCTCGTGGTGCGCGCCGAGCGCATCCTGGCCGACGTCTCGGCCGCCGCCGAAGAGATGTCGGCCTTCGCGGGCGGCCTCCGCGGGCGGGTGGTGCTGGGCACCTATCAATCGTTCTCCGAGTACACGCTGCCAAAATTGCTCGGCCGCTTTCACGCGCTCTACCCCGGCATCGAGATCGCCCTGCGCGAGGGCCTGGCCGACGATCTGCTCGCGCAATTACACGCGGGCAGCATCGATGCGTTTATCGGCGACCCGGGCGACGCCGGCCACGCGCTCGCGCGCGCCTTCGTGAGCGAACCGCTCTACGAGGATGAATTGGTGATCGCACTCGCGGCGACGCATCCACGCGCCCGAGCCTCCGTCATAGAGATCGGCGAATTGCGCGACGAGCCGTGGGTCATCTTCCGTCCGGGCTCCTCGCTCACGGCGCGCGTCTACGCGCTCGCGCGGGCGAGCGGATTCGTTCCGCGCATCGCGTTCGAAAGCGTGGATTCGATGACGGTGCGCTCGCTGGTGGCCGAGGGCCTCGGCGTCGCGCTCTTTCCGCGCACGCTCGGGAATACGCCCGGGCCCAACGTCGCGCTCGTCTCGCTCGCGCCGAGCCGCGTGTTTCGGCGCATGTCGCTGGTGACGCGCCCGGGCCCCTACGCTCCCTCGGCTTCCACGTTTCTGGACTTCATTCGCGAACGGTTACACGAATGAAGCCTTCACTCGCTTCGATCGACCGCCGCGTCGTGGCATGCACGCATTGCCCGGAACTGCGCGCGTACTGCGCGGATGTCGCGCGCGAAAAGAAGCGCGCGCATGCGCTCGACACCTACTGGGGCAAGCCCGTTCCCGCATTCGGCGACCCCGCGGCGCGCGTGTTGCTGGTGGGCCTCGCGCCGGGCGCGCACGGGAGCAATCGCACCGGGCGCCCGTTCACCGGCGATGCTTCCGGCGATTTTCTCTTTCCGGCGTTGCACCGGGCCGGGTTCGCGTCACAGCCTCATGCGATCGATCGTAACGACGGCATGGTCTTGCGCGATTGCCTGATCACCGCGGCCGCGCGCTGCGCGCCGCCCGGCAATAAACCGACACCGCAGGAGCTCACGAACTGCTTCCCCTACCTGCTCGACGAGTTCGACGCGCTCCCGCATTTGCGCGTCGTGATTGGGCTCGGATCGATCGGCTTTCGCGCTTCGCTACGCATGCTCGAACGGCGCGGCTTTACGTTCGAGGGCGGAAAGCCCGTTTTCGGCCACGCCGCGGAAGGCATCGCGCGCAAAGGTTCGCGCACGATTCTCGCGTTAGCCTCCTACCACCCCAGCCGCCAAAATACCAACACCGGCGTCCTAACCGCTCCGATGTTCGACGCGATCTTCGCCCGGGCAAACGAAGCGCTGCACGCCTGAGTGCGGCCGTACCTGCCGGCTACGCTGCGATTCGCGCGCCGGTCGCTCTTACGGAGACGGCGAGGGGGCGGTTGAGGGGGTGGGCGTTACCGGGCGGCCGCACGGGTCGGAGATGAGTGGGACGCCCCATTTGTTGAGCGTCGTCACCGTGCGCGTATCGGGCACGATCGAGCCGAAGATCCGTTGCACGTCGGCGAGCGCGGCGTTGCGCGCATCCTCGCTCGGCGCGCGAACGACGATCGCCGATCCAAGCGTCGCATCGAGATTCGCATGCACGACGATATCGGCACCGTCGATGGTGAGTTCGCGCGTCTCGCACGATGCTAGGGGCGAGGGCGAAGGCATCGGCGTAGCCGTCGCGTCGGCGCTCCGATGCGCGGCACATCCCGCAATTGCCAGGAGCAGAATCAGTTGAAGGTAAGGGTACGTCCGCACGAATCAACGGCTTTATCGGGAACCATCATCCCTCCCTCGCCATCGCCCTTGCGGAATGAGATTATTTTCAGCGGCGGCGCGTTGACCGCGGCCGGCCCGTACTGATGCGTGAGGATAATCAACTCGTTGTTGACCGTTTCGGGTTGGTCGGCACCCTGCGTGACCACGTAGCGCTGGACCGACCCGTTCTTCGCAAAGAGAATACGAATCGAGACGCCTTCCTGTGCGTAATGAACGTCGCGCTGGCCGCACGACGGCCCGGCCGTCGCCGCGCTCGCAATCGACGCCGTTCCCGCCAGGACGGCGGCCAGCGCGCCCGGCACGAGCGCTAGCCGGGCAAGCAAGGTTCGAATAGCCACGCTTGGATTATCGGCCGGTTTGCGGCTCGGGAGCCGTGCTGCGAAGGTAAAGATCTCGCAAGAGCGTCTCAGGAACCTGGGTGGGGGCATCCATCATGAGGTCGCGGCCGACCTGATTCTTCGGGAAGGCGATCACTTCGCGAATGTTCTCCTCACCGCAGGCGAGCATGACGATCCGGTCGATGCCCAGCGCCATCCCTCCGTGCGGCGGGGCGCCGAACTCCAGCGCCCGCATGAAGAAGCCGAAGCGTTGCTCGATCTGCTCTTCGGTCATGCCGAGCATCGTAAAGATGCGCCGCTGCAGCTCGGGCTTGTGAATACGGATCGAGCCCGAGCCGAGCTCGAAGCCGTTGAGCACCATGTCGTAGTGCTGCGCGCGCATCGCCTGCGGATCGGTGTCGATCAGCTCCCACTGCCCGGGGCCCGGCGAGGTGAACGGATGATGCGCGGGGGCCGGCTGCCCGGTCACTTCGTCGATCTCGAGATACGGGAAATCGAGGACCCAGCAGAAGCGGAACGCCTTCGGGTCGCGCAGGTTGCAGCGCTCGCCGACTTCGTTACGCATCCGGCCCGCCACCGCGAACGCCGTCGCTTTGGCGTCGGCAAAGAGCAGGATCGCATCGCCGGTCTGCGCGTCGCACCGCGAGCGGAGCTGCGCGACGTGTTCTTCGCCGATAAACTTCTGCGCCGAAGACTTCACGCCGTCGGCACCCAGAGCGATCCACACCATGCCTTTGGCGCCGGCCTGCTTCGCGCTCTCGGTCAGCGCGTCGAAATCGCGCCGCGAAAGTGAGGCACCGCCGGGGTAGCGCAGCGCAACGATCGCGCCGCCCGCGTCGAGAACCGAACGGAAGACGACGAAGTCGGTAGCCGCGAACACGTCGTCGACGCGTTGCAATTCGAGCCCGAATCGCAAGTCGGGTTTATCGACGCCGTATTTCGCGATCGCTTCTTGATGCGAGAGGCGCGGGAACGCCGGCACGTCGATGTCGAGCACGCGCTTCCACACGTCGCGAATGCACGATTCCATGGTTTCGAGTACTTCGTCTTGCGTGCAGAACGACATCTCGACGTCGACCTGCGTGAATTCGGGCTGCCGATCGGCGCGCAGATCTTCGTCGCGCATGCATCGCGCGATCTGCATGTAACGGCCGAAGCCCGCAATCATCGATATCTGCTTGAGCAACTGCGGCGACTGCGGGAGCGCGTAGAACGTACCGGGATGTAAGCGGCTGGGCACGAGGTAATCGCGGGCGCCTTCCGGGGTGCTCTTGATGAGCATCGGCGTTTCGATCTCGGTGAAATCGCGCGCGTCGAAGAAATCGCGCATCGTCTTGATGATGCGGTGGCGCAGACGCAGATTGCGCTGCATGCGCGGGCGGCGTAGATCGAGGTAGCGGTACTCCAGCCGGAGATTCTCGTCCACCGGGTCGTCGCTGTTCACGGCAAACGGCGGCACTTGCGAGCGATTGAGGATCTCCAGCTCCTCGATGCCCACTTCGATTTCTCCGGTGCCGATCTTGGCGTTGAGCGTCCCCTCCGGCCGCAGCCGCACGCTGCCGCGGACGCGCAGGACGTCTTCGTGGCGCAGATGTTCGGCATCTTTGAAGCTCGGGTGCTGCGGATCGAACACGATCTGCGTGATACCGTCGCGGTCGCGCAAATCGACAAAAATCAAGCCGCCGTGGTCGCGCCGGCGATTGACCCAGCCGTAGAGTTCGACGGCAGTGCCGGCGTCGGTCGCGCGCAGGGCGCCGCAGGAGCGTCGGATCGAATCGGTATGCACGGTGTGTCCTGTCATTTCGGCTGGGTTGAGTGGAGAGCGTCTTTGATGCCCGAAACGTAGTAGTATTGCTGCACGAGATCGCGAGCGAATTTCGATGTCGGTGCTTGCCGGTCGAAGTATCCCAGCAATGCCGGAACGCGCGTGAGGAGCGAGTGCACTCCAAGCGAGACCGGCGTCATGCCCAAATTCAACTGCACGTCAAAATGCGGATGCTTGCGGTAGAAGCGCACGGTCGAACGCCCCGCAAGTTTCATCTTTTCTTTCTGATCGTCGTGCGGGATATCTTGGCAATGATAGTTCACGGCGCGCGGTTCGTAGAGAATTTCGATCCCCGCGTGCTGCAAGCGGTAGCCGAGCTCGAGATCTTCGTGTCCGTATCCCGTGAAGCTTTCGTCGAACGATCCGACCCGCAAGAGATCCTCGCGCCGTACCGACGCGTTACCGGTCAGAAAGTACAGCCAAGAAAGCTTCTTACGCGTGGGCGGGTGGAGATGCCCGCGCTCCTCGGGGTGATCGCGCTTGAAGGCGTACTCCTCCAAGTCTTTGACTTGGACTTCCCATCCGACGACCGCGATGCCGCGCCGCTCCTCATGATGGCGAAGATGCTGCGAGAGCAGATCCGGCGACGCGAGAATATCGGAATCGTTGAAGAGCACCACCTCGCCGCTCGCGGCGGCGATACCCGCGTTACGCGCCATCGCGCGGCCGGTGTAGGGGCCGGGAAGGTGGCGCACGTTCCGCGCATCGGCGCGCACGCTCGCCAAGTATTCGGCCGTGCCGTCGTTGGAATTGGAGTCGCAGATCAACAGCTCGAAGCGCTCGCGCGGGAGATCTTGCGCGAGCAGCGTCGGGATAACGTGTTGTAAGGTATCCAACCGGTTGTAGGTTGGGATAACCACAGATATATCAGCCATCGATCAACGTTCTGGCGCCGCGCACGATCTCTGCGCGAAACTGCGAGAGCGAGGCTTCGTCGCCGTGCTCCGGCTTGCGAACGAGCACGCTCGGTACGCCGTATGGCGCCCATTCCTGCGAGTTCAGCCGGAAGAAGCGATGTTCGAAGGCGACCAGCGTGGGCCTGCGCACCGCGCTTGCGACATGGGTCGCACCGGTATCCACCGTCACGACGCATCGCGCACGCTCGAAGAGCGCAGCCCACTGGTGAAACGGCAACTCCCCGGCCACTCCGTCGGCCACGGCGGCGAACGGCGCCGCGTACGCATGGCATTCGTGCGCGCAACTGACCACCACCGGAAGGCCCAGCGCGCGGAGCTCGCCCACCAGCGCGAGGGTGCTCTCCAGCGTGCTGCCGTTGGCGAACCAACGCTCGCCGATGTGCACCACGATCGGCTCGGCCGGAAAGCCGGCCACGGCAAGGCGATCGGCCGCCGTTACGTCCAAGCGCAAGCGCGCGATGCGTTGCTTCGCCCCGGCCAACGCCGCGAGGTCGAGCAACTGTTCCACTTCGTGGCGAACAACGCGCTGCGGATCGCGCTCGCACAGTTGCGGATCGGCTTCCGAGACCATGAGCCGGTTGACGTATAACGGCGCGGTTGCGCGCGCCAACCAACGCCGCACGTAGGTGTACCCGGCCCGAATCGGGGCGCGCGTCGCCCCGACGAGTTGTAAATCCGTATTCCGCGGGGCCAGCGCGACGGCCATATCGTATCCGCGATAGCGCGCGCCGAAGACCGCCGGTTTCACCGCGCTCGGGAGATCGACAACCTCGTCGACATCGGTGTTGCGATCCATCACGACGTGATTGTACGGGCTGGTAACCATCGTGATGTACGCGTCGGGAAACGACGCGCGCACCGATGCGATCGCCGGCGTGGAAAGAATGAGGTCGCCGATCCGATCGGTGCGTGATAGCAGAATGCGCATGCGATTTGTGGCGGCGCGCGTCAGCCGGCGCGGATAGCCTGCTCCAACTCCTCGAAATATGCCTCGGTGGCCAACCCCCGAGCCGCCCGCAGTTCCCTTCCGCTCAGCGCGCGGTCGAACGAAAGATCGCCGAGCATGCGTTCGAAGCTGCGGCCGCGATGTGCCCCGCGCGTCAAGCGATGATAGGAACGCTGCACGGGGTTCATGCCGGTCGCGAGATACGTGCGCCAATGCGGGTGCAACTGCGCGAGCTGCACCGCCGTACGCGCCTGCGCGCGGGCCTGCGCCACCATTTTCGCGACGTTACCGCTACGCGGCCGGGGTTTGTAATGGTATGCGAGCGCTTTCGGATTGAACACCGCTTTGACGCCGGCGAAACGCAGGCGTAGGCCGACGTCGATATCTTCCCATCCGTACTCCGAGAACGATTCGTTGAAACCGCCGATCGCCCGGATCGTCGCGAGCGGGACCGACACATTGGTCGTCCAAAAGTAATTGCCGCTGTAGTCCCTGATGCTCCACACCGGTGGCGGCAAGTCCTCGAAATTCTCGACGTTGATGGCGCCGCCGCGCACGATCGCGAGCGGATGCGCGGCATGCGAGCGCAGATGCTCTTCGACGAAATTCGGCAACGGCAGCACGTCGTCGTCGATAAAGATGATTCGCTCGCCGCTCGACGCCGCGATCCCGGCGTTGCGACCCTTTGCGAGCCCCGCATTAGCTTGGTCGATCGCCACGAAGCGGCACGTCGCGCGTTCGCGCGCCCGCGCGATCACTTCCGCGGTTCCATCGGTCGAGCCGTCGTTCACGAGAACGACCTCGTATGCGTCGGCCGTAGTCTGCTCGAAGCATGCCTCTAAAACGCGCTCCAGCAGCGGAGCGCGATTGTACGTACAGAGTTGTATGGTCGCACGCATTGCCGGAGGGGTTCGGCACCCACGGGGACGGCCCTCGAAGGAGCGGCTCTAAGCGATCAGCGCCGCGACTTCGGCCAGAATATGGGGCAGGTTGAGATGCGCGATGCAGGCGTAGTCCGCGCAGCGTTCCTTGGTATCGCCCGGATGGCACGGATACGACGCGCGTACCACGCCGGTCCGCTCGCCGAGGGGAGCCCAGCGTTCGGGATAATCGCTCTGAAAGGGAAAGATGCCGACGGTCGGCGCGCCGGCCGCGGCTGCGACGTGCATCGTCCCGGTCGTGATACCGACGAACGCTCGCGCATCTTTCGCCAGCGCGCCGAAGCCGCCGATTCCGGTCGCGCCGCTCAGATCGATCGCGCCGGAAGCCGCGCAAATGGCCGCGACGATCTCCGCGTCGTTCGGCGAGCCGGTTACCGCCACGCGCGTACCGAAGCGCTCGGCGAGCGCGCGGGCTAGCGCGGCCCAACCTGCAACCGGCCAGTTTCCGCGCTCGGATGCAATCGCGTTAGCGGGATGGAGCACGATGTATTCGCGCGCCGCCAATCCATGCTTGAGACGCACCGCCTTCGCTTCGTCTTCGTCCTGCGCGGTGGGAACGAATCGCGGACGGTGGTCGCGCGTGTTGCAGCCGATCACGCGCGGATAATCCAGCAGAATATCGGTCCAGTGCGAGGTTACGTCACCCGTTTCGCTCCGCACGACCACGCGATTGGTAAAGCGGTAGGAGTAGAGCCGTCGAGCCTGCCCGACGCGTACCGGTATTTTCGCCATCTGGGGTATGCGCGCCGTGCGCGGCGTTGCCCAGGTGACGACGCACGCGTCGTAGCGTTCGTTCGCAAGCCGCGTCGCGACATCGCGTTCTTCGCCTTCGTCCACCATGACGCGATCGATATCCGGTACGCGCTCCAGCGTGCTCCGATGCCCCGGTAGGGTGAGCGCATCGACGTCCGTATAGCGCTCGCGGAGCGCTCGCGCGACGATGCTCGCTAGCATCGAGTCGCCGATCCCGCCACCCGCGCAGTAGAGCAGCGCGCGGTCGTTATTCATCCAACGCGCGGATGAGCTCTCGCGTGTACATTCCATCCAAAAATTGCCCTTTGGCGAAGGCGCGTACGAACCCGGGTGCTCCCGACGCCGTCGCCAAGCCGGCATAGAACGCCAGCAAGCCGTCGGGCAAGAGATATTTGCCGCGCACCAGATTGATGCCGTATGCTCCTGCGGCCATGCGCGCGCGCGCCGACGGTTGCTTTTTGATGAAGCGCGAGGCCATCTTCGCCTTCTCCAGCGCCTTGAGCGTCTCCATTTCCAGCGTGTTTTCGCTAGGCGGCTTGATATGCCAGATATACGCATCCCACGCAAACGCCCAGCGCAGGCCGTGTTCGCGCAAACGCACGCCGAGCTCGGTATCTTCCCATCCGTACAAACGGAAGTCTTCGTCAAATCCGCCGACGGCATCCAAAGCGTGTTTGGGCACCGAGACGTTACACGTACACATGAACGCGCGTGAATAATTGGCCATCGCCGGCTTGGGCTTCTGTTCGTACCCGGAGACGTTGAGAATCGGCCCGTTCACAACGAGATTCGGTGCATTGTGCGCCGCTTCGTGGGCGGCAAGAAATCCCGGGGGAGCCTGCACGTCGTCGTCCACGAACAGCACGATGTATCCCTGCGCGATCGCGATACCGCGGTTGCGAGCCTTACCGCGATTGGGCTCCGGCTCGTACTCGTACCGGATCGGGAAGGCGTATTCGCGCTGCGCCGCTTCGACCGTGGCCTTCGTATCGTCGCTCGAATTATTGTCGACGACGATCGCTTCGAACGACGGCGCGCCGATCTGGCGGTCGAGCGAAGCCAGCGCGCGCTCGACATAGCGCGCCCGGTCTTTACTGGCGATGACGACGGAGATCCGCATACCCGTACCTACTTCGGCAGCCCCAGCAATGATTCAGCCATACGGCCGGCCGCCCCGACGTGGTCGCGATACAGCTCTTTTAAGCGCGCTCCGCTCGTGGCCAGCCAGTTATCGTCGCGCGACGCATCGAGCGTCACCCTGGCGACGCGCCCCGGGGTCAGCGCGCCGTGCAACTCGCGCATCACCATATCCCGCGCGTCCATATTGGGCTGGGTGTGATAGACGAAGCGGCGCGAAACGCCCACCGCAACCGCACGCTTGAGCGGGACCCCGACGAGCGGAATGCGGTCGAGATAGGTGAAGGGCCCGTTGAACGCGATTTTTTCGGGCGCGTTGAGCGGCGTGATCGCAACGGTCGGGACGCCCAAGGCCGCAAGTTCGATGCATTTGGTGCCCGGTATCGTCAGCGCCAGCCGCGCGCGCGACGCCGCCGCAAGGGCGTTACGCAGAATCGGAAAACGCACGCGCGCATCGAGGGATTCGAGAAAGGCGCCCTCGGAGGATTCGACCAGACGCCCGCGCTGCGCGAACATCGCAGCGACGCCGCCGCGCTCGACGGCCTCGCGCACGCGGTCGAGCGGCGTGAACGGCGAAATGCCGAACGCAATCGGAAGCTCCGGACGTTCGCGTTGTACGCGCAACGCAACCGTGAAGAAAAACGGAATGAGGTTTTCGATTTCGTAACCGCGGGAGCCCGGCATCACCAGCAGTCCGTTGACGGGCGCGCCCGTTTCGAGCGGCGCTTGCGCTTCGAGCAATGCGCCGTCGATGGCAAGGTTCCCGACGCGTTGCACGCGATCGCGGTCCAAACCGGTAGCGATCAACTCTCGTACGTTGGCTTCGTCCACCGCGTACGCTCGCGCAAAAACGCTTTTATAGCGCGGCTTCGAAAATTTGTAGGTGCTCGCAACGCCTCCGAAGCGCTTATGCAGCCGTGCGGCGTGCATCAGATCGCCGCCCAAATACTGCACCACGTCGACGGTCGCTGGTACGTCCTCGGATTTCTTCCCCAGAGCGATCGCTACGTATCTCCGCGGCTCGTACACGTGCGCTTGCGGAAACAGCTCGCGCGCCATGCGGGCCTCGTTGCCGGTCGCATAGTCGTCGGGGACGAGAAACAGGTGGACGTCGGTCTCGGGTTCACGCGCGTACAACGCGCGTACGAGCGGGCGAACCCAGCCGGCCACCTCGCCCGGTCCGTTGGCGGTGAACGCGATGCGCATTAGCCGCCGTATCGAGCGATGATGCGCGCGATCGTATCGGTCGTGCTCATGCCCGCCACGTGCGGCGCGAGGCGGATCACCCCGCCGTGCGCCAGCACCACGGTACGCTCGGGAAGCTCGTCCTCCCGGTACTGCGCGCTCTTGACGTGCACGTTCGGACGAATGCGATCCAGCAGCACTTCGGGCGTTCGCTCGCCGAACTCCACCACGACGTCAACGCTGCGCAACGCCACCAGCATGCGCGCGCGTTCTTCGAACGGCACCAGCGGACGCTTCTCGCCTTTGAGCGCGCGCACCGACGCATCCGAATTCAATCCGACGATCAACGCATCGCCCTGCGCCCGCGCCCACGCCAGATACTCGACGTGGCCCGCGTGCAAGACATCGAAGCATCCGTTGGTGAACACCAGGCTGCGCGACTCTTGCCGCAACTCCTCGCGCCACGCACTCGCGGCTTCCACGTCTAAGATTTGGCCGAAAAATCTACCCGGATCCATGTTCCACCAATGCGACGATCTCATCCGCGGATGCGGTCGCCGTCCCCAGCTTCTCCACCACCGCACCGGCGGCGTAGTTTGCCAGCTGCATCGCGCGCTCGATCGAGGCGCCCGCGCTGAGCGCGAGCGAGAGTACCGCGATGACCGTATCGCCGGCTCCGCTCACGTCAAACACCTTGCGCGCCACCGACGGAATCGTAAAGCGTTCGCCCTCACGGCCGAACAGCGACATGCCGTGCTCGCCGCGCGTGATGACGACGTACCGGCACTCCAAGCGTTCGATCAAGCGAGAACCGGCAGCCTCTAACGAGGCATCGTCGACGATGGCAATG
This sequence comes from Candidatus Dormiibacterota bacterium, assembly GCA_035532835.1. NCBI lineage: Bacteria > Bacillati > Candidatus Dormiibacterota > Candidatus Dormiibacterota bacterium. Next base: position 3,133 of record DATKQG010000044.1, on the reverse strand, counting down.
CCGCTGGCGCCTGCGGCTTCATGCACGTTGGGCGCAACGCACGTCACGCCGCGAAAGAGATCGAGATTCTGCGGCTTCGGATCGGCGAACACCAGCGGTGCCGCACGGGCGGCTTCGACGATGTCGCGCGAGAGCAGCCCCTTGGCGTAGTCGCTCAAGATCACGACGTCGCTTTCGCCGGCACGGGCGCGCACGAACTCGACGATTGCGGCGCGATCCGCATCGCTCAGCGCGGCGCTGCGTTCCCAATCGGCGCGCACCACCTGCTGGTGCTGTGCGACGATGCGCGTCTTGCGCGTGGTCGGCCGATCGTTGACGGTAAAAATCCCGGAGTCGTCAACGCCTTCGTCCCGCAGCAACCGCCGCACGTCGTCGGCAAACGCGTCGCCGCCCACCGTTCCGACGAACGTCACGCCCGCGCCGAGCGCGCGAAGATTATTCGCGACGTTTCCGGCGCCGCCGAGGGTGAACGAATGGTCGGTGACCGCCACGACGGGGACGGGTGCCTCGGGTGAAATGCGCGAGACGGTGCCCCAAATCCATTCGTCGAGCATCACGTCGCCGACGACGAGCACTCGGCGGCCGCGCATGCGCTCGAAGAGCGCGTGCGCGTCGGAGACGAGCAAGGCGTTCAAGCGATGCCGTCCTCGAAAATCAACGTCTGTTCGACCAAATCGCAGACGATGTGCGCCATCACTTGATGCACCTCTTGCACGAGCGCCGCATAGCCGCCGGGGCCGTTGAGCGAAAGATCCGCGATCTGCGCGACCGTTCCGCCGCCGTTACCCGTAAACGCGACCGTCACCGCACCCTTCTTTTTAGCGGCTTCGAGCGCGAGCACGATGTTGCGCGAGGTGCCGCTGGTCGTCATCCCGATCACCACGTCACCCGGCTGCGCGAACGCCTCAACTTGACGCGAGAAGATATGGTCGAAGCCGTAATCGTTGCCGATGCAGGTGAGCGTCGAGGTGTTCACCGAGAGCGCCTCGCTGTAAAGGCCGGGCCGTTCGCGCAAGAAGCGTCCCGAAAGCTCCGCCGCCATGTGCTGCGCTTCGGCCGCGCTCCCGCCGTTACCGCACCACAGCACTTTTTTGCCGGCTCGCAACGCCTTCACCAATGCGGCCGCGATGCGTTCGACCTCGCCGCGATAATGCGGTGCGTCGAGCAACCCCTGCCGTTCGGCGATCAAGATATCGAAGCCGCGACGGCCTTTCACATCGGTTGCGTTCACGGGGCAATCCAGAAAAGCTCTTCGCCCTGCGCGACCAACTCGCCGTTCTCCGCAAGCACGCGCACGACCGTTCCGCCGTACTCGCTTTGAATCTCGTTGAAGAGTTTCATCGCCTCAAGAATGCAGATGACGTCGCCCTCGGCGATACGGTCGCCTTCGTTAACGAAGACTTCGGCATCCGGCGAAGGCGAGCGATAGAACACGCCGGTGAGCGGCGCGAGCACGCGTTTGACGTTGGCAGGGGCGGCGAGCGGTGCGGGCGCCCCGCCGGCGTTTCCCACCGGGGCGGCGGCCGGCGCGGAAGGCGCGGGCGCGGCGAATATCTGCGCGCCCGGCTCCCGCCGCACGAGTTCGAACACCGCATCGCCCGAGGTGACTTTGAGGCGGTCGAGGTCGTGCTCGTGCATGATCGCGAGCAGCTCCTCAAGCGTCTGTGAATCCCGATCCTCTGTACTCATCGCATCCCCGCTTCTACAAGCGCTGCCGCAACGTCTCTTCCGCTGCCGAGGGCAAGGCGCCGGTCGCTCCGTGCTTCCAGGTCGCGCAGGATCAACTCGCCCTTGGCTAGTTCGTCCGTCCCGAGGATCAGCGCGTAGCGCGCCCCGTTGCGGTCGGCACTTTTGAGATGCGAGAGCAGCTTGCGATCGTCGAAATCCATGTACACGGGTTCGCCCAACCGGCGGCGCAATTCCGCGACGATCGGGACGAGCGCGGTGCGAGCCTGCACGCCCAGGCCGACCGCCTGAATGCCGCTCCGAACCGGCTCCGCCTCGCCCCCCGCAGCGTCCAGCATCATCAGAAAGCGTTCGATTCCTAGGCCGAAGCCGACCGCCGGAACGTCCGGCCCCCCGAGCGAGGCCACCAGCCCGTCGTAGCGGCCGCCGCCGCAGACGGTCGATTGGGACCCGAGCGCTCCGGAGATAATTTCAAACACGGTTCGCGTGTAGTAGTCGAGCCCGCGGACGATGCGCGGATTCACGACGAACGGGATACCGATCGCGATGAGGTAGGCCTTGAGCGCGTCGAAGTGCTCGCGGCACGCATCGCACAACACCGATTCGAACGTCGGCGCGCTATCGACGTACGGCCGGTCGTGCGGGTCCTTGCTATCGAGCAGCCGCAATGGATTGCGCTCCAAACGGCGTTGCGATTCGGCCGAGAGCGAAGCGAGATGCGGGCGAAAATGCGCGAGCAGCGCCTCGCGATAGCGCGGGCGGCAAACGTCGTCACCGATCGAATTGATGTTGAGCACCGCATCGTCGATCGCATTGCTGCGAACGAGTTCCCACGCAAGCGAGATCACTTCCAGGTCGGCTTCGGGGCCGGCGAATCCGACGCACTCGACGCCGAACTGGTGGGCCTGCCGGAAACGGCCCTTCTGCGGCCGCTCGTAACGAAAGATCGGGCCGATATAGTATAGCCGCTGCGGGCCCTGCGCGAACAGGTTGTGCTCGAGCGCCGCGCGCATGACCGGAGCCGTCCACTCAGGACGGAGCGTGATCGACCGATCGCCCTTATCGGTGAACGTGTACATCTCTTTTTCGACGATGTCGGTCGCCTCACCGACCCCGCGCACGAAGAGCTCGGTCGATTCGAACATCGGGGTGCGGACTTCTCCGTAGCCGAAGCGTCGCGCGAGCCCGTGAATCTGCGATTCAAGCGCCTGCCAACGCGCCGACTGCGGCGGAAGAATATCTTGCGTGCCGCGCGGGGCGGTGATTTTGGACGACATGACCTGCCCGAGGTTCGCAGAGGCCCGCCGTCGCCCTCCTCATACTAGGCGCGGCTCGCGCGGGTGGGATAGCTCGCGGACATGCGCACCGCACTCTACTGCACCGCGGGCCTTGCAGCGCTCGCCGTCCTCCCGCTCGGCGCCGCCCGCAGCGTCCTTGCGGGGACCGC
>DATKQG010000043.1 GCA_035532835.1 Candidatus Dormiibacterota bacterium | reverse complement strand
ACCAATTCTCCCGCCGGGCAGGGCGCGATCGGCGCGGCCTGCTTTACCGAGTCGTTGCCAGCATGAAGGCCGCGACCCTACTTTTTTTTCTCATCTCGGCAATGATGCTACCAGCCGAGGCGAGAGGATTGGCAACCAACGTCGTTAGCAACTCGAATTGCCGAGCGGCAATGCCGACGCTGAACACGAATTTACCGACTGGCGTAATATCTAAGGCCACGAACATTAAGCATGCACTTGTCGTAAGCGATTCCGGGACTTTTATTGCGTACATCTATGTACAAGAAAACTTCCAATCGCTGCTTCAGGACGGGTATATTAATGCGCGGCCGGTCCCCGAAGGACCGCGAGAGCGCTTGTTTTCCGCTGTCGGTCTGGCCAGGGACGGCTCTCGTTCCCGCGGAGAAATCTACGTTATTGCACCATCGGTAATTGTAAAAATCATCGCGGCTGGATTTTTACTCGATAGCTGCTACTAAGCAGTAGAAAGCAGCCGCAAAATGGCGCTGGCCCGTAGCCGTCGACGCCCGGTAAAGTTCAGCCCGAACTATTGCAGTAGGAGTGGACGATGATCGACATTACAGTCGATAGCTTGGTAGTCAACGCGACTCCCAAAAGCACGCCGTTTCGTCAGTGTGTAAATGAGATCGCGCCCGTGGGTAGTAGCCCGCCTCTCGATGGGATCGAGCGCGCATCTGGCAACCCTAAGGTAGTGCGCGTTTCAAGAATCGAGTATGCGTTCGACGGATCGCGGAAGCACCTGGTTGGATTTTTGGTGACTCTCTCGGATGGCCGCGAATTCTACGAAACCGAGCCGTTGCTTCGACCGGGGCGAGCAATGGAAGGCGCGAAGAGCTTCCTAACACGGGCAAGCGTCAAGCGACAATCGCCCGCCGAAGCCTCCCAATCCCTACGTTCCCCGATTTCGGGTTTTGTCGAAGTTCACAATGCAAAGAGCGCCGCTCCTGATTCCCATCTTCGAATAGTATCCTGCACTCCATAGGCCATCGTAAAGATTCGCTCACTTCGGGGTCGCGGCCATGCCAGGCAATGCTAGAATGGGATGACGATGAGCCTTTCGATCACCTCGGCCACGAGCGCGCAACCGCTCTCAGCTGACGCGATCCCCGGATACGGGGCGCTATTTCAGGCCGGGCCGCGGTCAAACGCCGCGGCTTCGGCTCAGGCGCAGGCTTCGCAGAATCCCTACCAGCAGGCATATACGCAGACGATCCTGGCCTCGAACGTTTCGCTGTTGCAGGCCGCGGCCAATCCGAGCGCCGCGCAGATGCAGAACGCGTCGTACGCGCTCCAGGCCTCCGGGAACGTGCTCTCGCAGACCGGGTCCACGCTAAGCGCCCTTCAACAAGGGCTGGCCGCCGGGTTCTTCACCGGGACCGGGGTCGACACGCTCGCCTAGCGAGCCACAGCCCGCCCGCTTGCCTCGCCACCCCAGGTCATTCGTCGCGCCCCCCCGAACCGGATGGGGTTCAATAAAACAATTACAACAAGAAATAACTAGGAGATACTGTGCCCGAATCCGTGACCCTTACGGTCGGCGGGCGCACGATGGTCATCGAAACCGGCGAACTTGCCAAGCAGGCCAACGGCTCTGCTCTCGTTCGTTACGGCGACCAAAATGTCGTGCTCTGCGCCGTCACTGCCTCCAACAAACCCCGTGAAGGCATCGACTTTTTCCCACTCACCTGCGATTTCGAAGAGAAGATGTACGCGGCCGGTAAAATTCCGGGCGGCTACATCAAGCGTGAAGGCCGCCCGCCCGAGCACGCAGTGCTCAGCTCGCGCCAGATCGATCGCCCGATTCGCCCGCTCTTCCCCGACGGCTTCCGCAACGACGTGCAAATCGTCGCGACGGTGCTTTCGGTGGATCCCGAACTCGATGCCGACGTCATCGGCGTCTGCGCCGCCGGTGCGGCCCTCGCATTCTCGGATATTCCGATCGCGAAGACCGTTGCCGCCGTACGCGTCGGACGCGACGAAGACGGCAAGTTCATCATCAATCCCACGCTCCCGCAGTACGTTACCGGCGGCCTCGACGTCGTCGTAGCCGGCACGTCGGATGCCGTAATGATGGTCGAGGGCGGCGGCGACGAATTCAGCGAGGACGATTTCCTGGCTGCCGTCGAGCTGGCGCACACCGAGATCAAGAAGATCGTGAAATCGATCGACCAGCTCGCGAAGAAAGTCGGTAAGGCCAAGCGCCAGTATCCGGTTCAGCAGGTCAACGCGGATCTCGATAAGTGGATTCGTAAGTCCTTCGCTAAAGATGTTGCCAAAGCGATGCGCGTCGTCGAAAAGGGCGAGCGCGAAACCGCATTCGGCAAACTCAGCCGCGACGAAGCGATCGCGCGCTGCACCAAAAAAGACGAAGCCATCAAAGCCTTGCTGGAAGATCCGCAGAATGCCAAGGACTTCGGCAAGATCATCAAATCGATGGAAGAGGACGAGCTTCGCACGATGGTCGTGGACGAAAAGATTCGCCCCGACGGTCGCAAGCCGAACGAGATCCGCCCGATTTGGTCCAAGGTACACTACGTGCCGCGCGTTCACGGCTCGGGCGTATTCACGCGCGGACAGACGCAGGTCTTCACTGCCGCAACGCTCGGTTCGACCAGCGACGCGCAGCGGCTCGACGGCATCGTAGCGCTCGAAGACAAGCGCTACATGCATTTCTACAATTTCCCCCCGTTCTCGGTCGGCGAGACCCGCCCGATGCGCGGGCCCGGCCGTCGCGAAATCGGCCACGGAGCACTCGCCGAGCGCGCGCTGCTTCCGGTACTGCCGGATAAAGAATCGTTCCCATATACGATGCGTTTGATGAGCGAAGTGCTCGAATCGAACGGATCTTCGTCGATGGCCTCGGTTTGCGGTTCGACCCTCGCACTGATGGATGCCGGCGTACCGATTACCTCGCACGTCGCCGGCGTGGCGATGGGCCTCGTGTTCAAGGGCAACAAGTTTGCCGTGCTCACCGACATTCAAGGCCTCGAAGACGCCCTGGGCGAGATGGACTTCAAAGTCGCCGGTACCAAGAAGGGTATCACCGCGATCCAGATGGACATCAAGTCGCAGGGCATCACGATCGCCATCATGCGCGAAGCAATGGCCGAAGCGAAGAAATCGCGCTTCTTCATCATCGATAAGCTGGTGGAAACGATCGCCGAACCGCGTACGGAATTATCGCCGTTCGCGCCGCGCATGATCGTGGTCAAGATCAATCCGGCCAAGATCAAGGACGTCATCGGCCCCGGCGGCAAGATGATCAACAAGATCATTCAGGAAACCGGCTGCGAAAAGATCGACATCGAAGACGACGGTACCGTCTACATCACCTCGCTCGACGGTGAATCCGGCGAGAAAGCTCGCGCAGCGGTCGAGGCGATTACCAAAGACATCGTCGTTGGGGAAGTCTACGAAGGCACCGTCACGCGCGTGATCGCGATCGGCGCATTCGTGCAGATTCTTCCCGGTAAAGAAGGCCTCGTGCACATCAGCCAACTCGCGCAGAACCGCGTCGAGAAGGTTGAAGACGTCGTCAACGTCGGCGATAAGCTCAAGGTCAAGGTCATGGAAGTCGACGGACAGGGTCGCCTGAACCTCTCGCACAAGGCGTTGCTCCCCGGTGGGGCCGGCGACGGCGGCGGCGGCGGGCATCGCGATCGCGCTCCGCGCGAATCGCGCGAGTTCATCCCGCGGCGTCGCGAAGAGGCTCCCGCACCGGTTGCGGCGCCCGCAGCGGCACCGGCACCCGACGCTCCCGGCGCACCGCCGATGCGCCGTCGCCGTCGTCCGCAGCAAAACCAAAACCACGAAGACTAGCGACAACGTCGCCGAGTTGGAAGACGGGCACCGCTACGGTGCCCGTTTTTCTTTCTCGCGCCGGACATTGCGCGGCATTCCTGGAACTCGGAGATCATGGGCAACTTGCTCACTCTTTCCACCATAGGTGGACTTGTCGACACGCTTCGCTCGCTGAGACAAACGATTTGTCAAAGACCGAAGCCTACGAACTCCTTGGCTTTTACTCTCTCTAAGGCAGATTGATGGGCGCGGAAAGCGTATGGCCGAGGGTGAAAGCATGGCGTCGCCGAGCAAGTGAAATGCATTGACCCGCCTCTTGTTTTAACCGCGCAAGACCTGTATGCGCTCAACGGTAAAATCGAGGATCGCCACGCAAAATGCGTAGGGTACGAAATCCAACGCTGTACATTCACCAGCCGCCTCCAACTGTTGTTGCAAGACGGTTAGCGCGTTTCGCAGCATCATTTCCAGCGTCGCGGGCGGATTATTTCAACAAATACTCCTGGCAATGCTCTAGCCAACGGCGGGTTATAAACAAACGTCTCTTGGGCTTCGTCCCGCCCGGCGTCCGCCCCGCGCGCTTACTGGCGTCACGCGCTGTCTCGAATATCTCTTCCGATGGGCCTCGTCGCTCAAGCCCGATCAACCGGTAGTGGGTCCAGATTAATTTTTTTTGAGGTGTCCAGCATGATGATACGCCATTTCCCGAAGATCGAAGGGGACGAACTGAACGCCACCCTCCGTACCCTTTGTCGGGTCGCATCCGTCTTGCGGACCACTCCGATCGAGCTCCCGGGTTCGCGCTCCTAGCGACAGCGAATGTTCTGCCGAAATCTGCTCGATGAGTTGTCGCTTTCGAAGGTTTCGTACACTCAAGGGGAAGGTTGGGGGATATTTACCCCTACAAGTGCCACCTTGATGGCCCTCGCAGGAAACAAGGATTGAATCAGAATTTGGCACATTCGTCCGGACAGTCCGTGACGAGGAGCGGAAAATGCTTAAAAATCGCGGCTATTGTACTCTGATTTGGCAGTCTGCTATAATAAGCGCCAAGCCAACCTAAGTTCGGGGTATTGACAATGGATACTGCCTCAAACGGACCAGCGATCGGGGACAAGAGAGCCTCGCAGGGGGTCATGCCGTCTGTGAGCCTTCAAAAGGCACTCCCCGTCGCTCAGGCGATCTGGGATAATTTTGCGGGGCGAAGCGCGATGCCGGTAGACCTAGCCATTGCGCTAGATATTTCGCCGACAAGCAGCGCCTGGCGACAGCTCACCGGAGCGTCAATCGCTTACGGACTTACTGCCGGTGGTTACAACTCGAAAGAGATTCAGTTGACCGCGCTTGGCCGTCGAGCAGTGGCCCCAACGGAGGACGGCGATGACATACTGGCTCTTGCGGAAGCCGCCAAGAAGCCGACCGTTCCCGCCGAGTTCTTCGGGCGTTACGAACAGAAAAAGCTTCCGGCCGACAACATCGGGGCTAACGTGTTGGCCTCAATGGGAATCTCGAAGGAACGCAGCGCCGCCTCCTTCGAGGTGTTAAAACAAAACGGCATGTTCGCCGGTCTGATCATTGAAACAAAGACCGGCCCGTTTGTGGTCGCCCAGCCTCGTCTCGGCGGCGGGCGCTTCACCGTCGCTGGCCCCGCCGAAGCACCCGCGCGCGGTGTTGAAACGCTGGAGAACGGCGAGACTTACTTGGATGCGCCGCAGGAAGTATCGCGTACGCGCACACCACTAACGTCGAACAGCAAGGTGTTCATTTCACATGGTTCCGACCACCGCGTACTTGAGCAGTTGGAAAAGGCAATCCGAATTGCGAAATTGGATCCGGTAGCCTCCGTCAAACGAGAGGCAACTGCAAAACCTGTACCGGATAAGGTCTTCGACGATATGCGTAGCTGCTTCGCGGGGATCATCCACGTCGGGCACGAGGGAATACTCACCGATCCAGACGGCAACGAAGTAGTTCGCATCAATGAAAACGTGCTGATCGAGATCGGTGCGGCTATAGCACTCTACCGCAAGAACGTGATCTTGCTCGTCGAGAAGTCAGTAAAACTCCCCTCGAATCTCCAGGGACTCTATCGCTGCGAATACGAGGGCAAGGAGCTTTCGGCGGATGCCCTTTTCAAAGTACTCGAGGCCGTTTCGCAATTCACTAGCATTCCATAGCAGGCACGCGGAGGTTCATTTTAAGTGGCGTCTCAATATCAGTGCCCGTTCTGCGAGCACCATGCATCGATCACGGAGGGAATCGATTTCGAGATCTTCTATGATCGTTTGAATATTGATAATGCGTACGGACACCATCTCGTATTTCGCACAACTGCGGTTGTTTGCCCCAATCCCAAATGTCGCAACGTTGCGGTTACCTGTGCGATCGCCAAGCCAATGTACCCTGAAATTTCTGGAGCCGCGAAAGCTGGCAAAATCATACAGTCCTGGCCCCTTTTACCCGCGTCGCGGGCGAAGGGCTTGCCTGCGTTTGTGCCGCGTTCTATCGTGCAGGATTATGAGGAAGCCTGCATGGTAGAGGCGCTCAGCGCTAAGGCATCTGCAACACTTTCACGCCGTACCGTTCAGCAGATAATTCGCGACTTCTTCGGTGTATCCGAAAAGACATTGTACGCAGAAATACAAGCAATCAAAGGAAGGCTTCCTGCGGATATTTGGACCGCGATAGATCAACTTCGCGAAATTGGGAACGTTGGGGCGCATCCTGAACAAGACATTAACATCATGGTTGAGGTTGAGCCGGAAGAGGCCGCAGCTCTTATCCGCTTGGTCGAAATGCTGATTGAGCATACATACGTGGCGCGCGAACGGCACAACGAAGCTCTCGCCGAAGTAGCTGCCATCGCGGCGGCAAAAAAGGCTGCTAAGGCGGCAGGCAATGGAGCCTCGTAGTCAGATCATGCGAGACACGCCTTTGCTCTTAATAAGGCAGCATGGGTAAGCAAGCGATTCTCGTCACCGGCGCATCGACCGGCATAGGTTACGCAACCGCGCACCTCTTAGCGCAAAACGGCTATGCCGTTTTTGCCGGCGTTCGTACCGAAGACGACGCCTCGCGCCTCGCGGCCGCCCACCCGAACCTCACGCCGATAACGCTCGACGTTACGAAAGCGGCCGATATCCGCACCGCCGCCGCGCTCGTTCGCGAGAGTGGCATCCCGCTGTACGGGCTGGTCAACAACGCGGGCGTAGCGGTTGCCGGTCCGCTCGAATTTCTTCCGCTCGACGATATCCGCAAGCAGTTCGAGATCAACGTCTACGGACCGATCGCGATCGCGCAGGCGATGCTGCCCATGCTTCGCGAGCGGGGCGGCCGCATCGCGTTCATCGGCTCGATCGCCGGACGCATCTCCGCACCGTTCGTTGGGCCCTATAGCGCATCGAAAGCCGCGCTCGCGTCGCTCGTTGACGCCATGCGTCAGGAACTTGCGGGATTCGGTATCGCGGTCTCGCTCTTCGAGTTCGCCGCCGTTAAAACGCCGATTTGGTCGAAAGGACGCACCGCCAAGGATGCATTGATCGCCAAACTCCCGGCCGCCGCGATCGAACATTATGGGCCGTTTATCGAGGCCATCGTCGCCCAGACGGAACGCGAGGAGCGGCACGGCATGGAGCCCGGCGCCGTGGCGGAAGCGGTGCTGGGAGCGCTACGCTCGGAGCGCCCGCGCGAACGCTACGTCATCGGGAAGCAAGCCAAGCTGCAGGCGATGGTCGCGATGCTGCCGCCGTCCACCCGCGACCGCCTCATCAAAAAGGCGATGCAACTCCCCGACTAGGAAGCCGGTTCTCGCGCGCGCAAAGGAGCGTGTATCATGGCCTTCGATTCCCTGCGCTCCTTTGTCGATGCGCTCCGTAAGGCGGGCGAGCTCCACGTTATTTCAGCGCCCGTCGACCCCTATCTCGAAATTAGCGAGATTACCGATCGCGTGGTGAAAGCCGGCGGCCCCGCGTTGTTGTTCACCAACGTCAAAGGATCGCGCTTTCCCGTCCTAACCAACCAGTTCGGTAGCCAACGGCGGATGGCGATGGCGTTCGATGCGGATTCGCTGGCAAGCGTCAGCGAGCGCGTGCGTAAGCTGATCGATATCACGCCGCCGGGAGCGTCGCTCGCAGAGAAATTCGGTGCCCTGATGCAGCTTGCACCGCTCGCGAACGCCATTCCAAAAACCGTGCGCAGCGGGAGCTGCCAGGATATCGTCATGAAGCAGCCCGACCTGCGCGCGCTGCCGATCCTTACGACGTGGCCGATGGACGGCGGCCCCTTCATCACGCTCCCGCTCGTCATCACGAAAGACCCGCGCACGAATCGTCCCAACGTGGGCATGTATCGCATGCAAGCCTACAACGCGCGCGAAACCGGGATGCATTGGCAACGTCACAAGCAAGGGCGCGCGCACGCGGACGCGTGGGGAGATCGCATCCCGGTCGCGGTCGCGATCGGTTCCGATCCGGCGCTCACCTATGCGGCGACCGCGCCGCTGCCGCCCGTCCTCGACGAATACGCGTTCGCGGGCCTGCTGCGCGGCAAACCGGTCGAGCTGGTGCAAGCCAAAACCGTCGATCTCAAAGTACCCGCGGATGCCGAGTTCGTTCTCGAGGGCTACGTCGATAACACCGATATCCGCACGGAGGGCCCCTTCGGCGATCACACCGGCGTCTACAGCTTGGCGGATAACTATCCGACGTTCCATATCACCGCGATCACGCATCGGCGCGACCCGATCTATGCAGCGACGGTGGTCGGAAAACCGCCGATGGAAGACGCTTGGCTCGGCAAAGCCACCGAACGCATCTTTTTGCCGATCTTGCAGATGGTGCTGCCCGAAGTCGTAGATATGAACCTTCCGGTCGAAGGCGGCTTTCACAATCTCGCACTCGTTTCCATCAAAAAGAAGTACCCCGGCCACGCGAAAAAAGTCATGAACGCACTCTGGGGCCTGGGCCACATGATGATGCTCACGCGCACCCTCGTCATCGTCGACGCCGACGTCGACGTCCAAGACCCGCGCAGCGTCGCGTGGTTCGTCTTCAACAATCTCGCACCCGACCGCGACATCGTCATGATGCCCGGCCCGGTCGACGACCTCGACCACGGTTCGTATAACGTCGCCTACGGAACCAAGATCGGCATCGACGCAACGCGTAAGAGCGCGGCCGAAGGCTACGATCGCGAATGGCCGCCGGATATCGTCATGGATGCCAAAACGCAGCAACTCGTGAGCAAGCGTTGGCGCGATTACGGTCTCGATGCCATCTCCAAATCGCTGGTCCCCGACGCATGGAGCGGGCAGGGCCCAAGCGCGTACCAAAGGCTGATGCGCCGATGAAGACGCTCTCGCTGTTCCTGCGCGAGATCCGCGTCGAACACACGCTCTTCGCGTTGCCGTTTGCCTACGTCGGTGCGGTACTCGGGGCCAGAGGGCTGCCGCCGTGGCAAGCGTTGGTCTGGATTACGCTCGCCGTATTGGGCGCGCGTACGGCGGCGATGGCCGCCAACCGTTACTTCGATCGCGATATCGACGCGCGCAATCCGCGCACCGCACGGCGCGCGCTCGCGAGCGGGGCCCTCGCGCCCTCGGTGATGCTCTGGGCTATCGTGCTCGGATTCGCGCTGTTGCTGCTCTCGGCATGGATGCTCAACCCGCTCTGCGTGAAGCTTATGCCGATCGCGGCGCTGGGCGTGCTAGTGTACCCGCTCTGCAAGCGCTTCACGTGGCTGGTGCATTTCGTCTTAGGCGCGGTCGACGGCCTCGCACCGCTCGGCGCTTACATCGGCATCACCGGGCACGTGAGTTGGAGCGCGATCCTGGTCTTTCTCGCCGTCACGCTCTGGGTCGCAGGCTTCGACGTCATCTATGCGTTGATGGATCTTCCGACCGATCGCGAACAAGGCATCAATTCGCTCCCGGCGCGGTTCGGCGAGCGCAGCGGACGCTGGCTACCGATCGCGCTGCACCTAGGAATGCTCGCGTTGCTCGTGCTGGCGGGTATGCTCGGCGGCGTTCAATGGCCATACTATCTCGGGGCCTTAGCCGCTCTTAGCCTCGCCGTTTACGAAAACGCACTGTTCGATCGATCGGAGAATCTCTTCGTGCTCAACGAACGGGTCTTTACCGCCAATATGGGCTTCTCGATCGTCTTTCTCGGAACGACGCTCGCAGGATACCTCACGCACTGATGCGCCGCCGAGCTTTCATCGCGGCCGGCGCCGCCGCAGCGCTCGCACCGCGCATCGCGCGCGCGCAGTTTACCGGCCCGGTGCTCCAACAGCTCACGATCGGGGTGAGCGTTCCGCTCTCGGGGCCGCTTGCATCGTTCGGAAAAAGCGTCGTCCAGGGCGTGCAAGCCGCCGTCAACGAAACCAACCGCTTTACGGTCTCGCTCAGGCAGTCGTTCGGCGTACGCTCGTTCGACGACCAAGACAACGGGCAGATCGCGGTCACCAACGCGCAGATCGCGCAGGCCGATCCGAGCATCATCGGTATGGTCGGCAACCTCACCGCTCCCGTCACGCTCACCGCGTTGCCGGCTTACGCCAACGCGAACTTCGCCATCGTCGTGCCGACCGTAACCGCCGACGTTATCACCTCGCGCGGTTATCGCAACATCTTTCGCCTACCGACCAAAGATTCGACCGAAGGCCAGCTCATGGCTCGCACGCTCCTGCCGCAGCACGCCGGCGTCAGCGCCGTCGCGCTCACCACCAACGGCGCCTACGGCCCCGATGTCGCGCAGGGCTTCGTGCAGTATGCGAAGAGCAGCCATCACGATGCCGCGGTCGTGACAATCGACGCAAATCACATCGATCCCGCGGCCGCATCCAAAGAGTGCTTGGCGTTCAAACCCACGCACATCTTTCTTGCCGGCAAGCCGAGCGATCTCGTCCCGGTCGTTGACGCCCTACGTCTGGAAGGCTATACCGGCGCGTTCAGCGCCAGCGACGGCTTCTACAACCAATCCACGATCCAGAATTACGCGAAGTTGCTCAACGGCATAACGGTGGCGTCGGTGATGCCGCCACTCGATCGTATCCCATCCATCTTTCAACTCTTGCGCGATTTCCAGGGCGAAGTCGGCTCGGTCGATGCGTTCTCGGCATACGGATACGCTGCGGCGCAGCTCCTCATTTTCGCCTCCCAGCGCAGCAACGCGACCACGCGCTTCACGCTGCTCAATACGATCCAGGAACAGCCGTCGGGCTTCTCGACGATCGTCGGCCAATATTCGTTCAACTTCAACGGCGACGCAATCTTGGCGAACATCTATCTCTACACGATCGGCAAGGACGGCTTCACGTTCGACCGCGCGGCTATTCCCAGCGGGTTCGTGGTTTAGGCGTATTGCAACTAAACTAACGCGAAATCGGCAAAGGGAGCGGTGATTGGGGAACCGTTCGTCAGCGCGCATCCTCATATGATGTGAAGTGGAGGGCGTAGAACGCCCCCCACACGGTGTCGGCACGCTGTGCGCATCCTTGGGCCCGAAAGCCCGCCACGCAGATCAGCGGCCGCACCAACTTTGA
>DATKQG010000042.1 GCA_035532835.1 Candidatus Dormiibacterota bacterium | reverse complement strand
TCCATCAACCGCACGTACGACAGGTACTGCGAGGCGACGCTCGCGAGCGGCACGGTGGCGATATCGAGTTGCTGCTCTTTGATCAGGCTCAATAACAAATCGAGCGGGCCGTCGAAGACGTCGAGTTGGACCCGGCACGCGCGCTCGTCGGCCTGCTCGCCGGCATGCTGCGCCCGGCCCTCGTCAGGCGGAAGTTCCGCCGCAAGGACATCCTTCGTTGCCACGTCGCTCAAGAGGTCTTCTGCTCTGCCGTTCGCGCCAGGATCGGGACCTCGGGGAACACTTCCGGATTCGCGGCGAGATACTCTAAGCCCAGATCGATCAAACGCTTCTCGTTCACGTATTTGAGGGCGCGCCTGGCCGCCATGACATCGAACCAGCGGGCTTCGTCAACCTCATGGTCGTGGTTGGCGGTATCGCCCGAGAGGTACCGCATCAGGTAGAAGGTCACCGATTTCTTGTGCTTCGACTTTCCCACGTAGAACCAGTACGAGATCTCGTTGAGCCGCGTGAGCAATTCGGCCCAGCAACCGGTCTCCTCGCGAACTTCGCGCAGCGCAGCTTGCTCGTTCGATTCGCGCACTTCCACATGTCCCTTGGGCAGCGTCCAAACGCGCGGAGTACCGCGACCGATGAGCAATGAATCATAGGTCGTCTCGCGCGGGCGTAGGACGAGCCCGCCGGCCGACACTTCGTACTTGATCCGCATTCGATCAACCCGTAAGAGAGACGTGGAAGGGGGCCCAAGTTGCGCCCCCCGATTACCACCATTATAGCCTCTACACCCAAGAAGAGCCTGCCAGAAGGGTTATCCTCTTTGGGGTTCCCAGCGCAGATTGGGCTGGCGGGCTGCCCTGGTCTCGTCGACTCGGCCGACGACCGTGGTCACCGGAGCATCGAAGAGCTGCTGCGGGTCGCTCTGAGCGGTCTGGACGATCCCGCGGAGCACCTCGACGAAGTGATCGAGCGTCTCCTTGGATTCGGTCTCGGTCGGCTCGATCATCAGGCACTCTGGGACCAGGAGCGGGAAGTAGACCGTCGGCGCCATCATGCCGTGATCGAGCAAGGCCTTGGCGATATCGAGCGCCTTCACGCCCGTCGCCTTCTTCAATGCCTGAGCTGAGACGACGAACTCGTGGCGGCAAATCTCGGGGTATGGGGCCTCCAAGAACTCGGAGACCTTGACGCGCACGTAGTTGGCGTTGAGCACCGCGAGTTGCGAGACCTTGGTGAGGCCCTCCGCACCGTTGGAATAGATGTAGGCCAGCGCGCGAACCGCATGCGCGAAGTTCGACCAGAAAGAACGTATCGGGCCGATCGATTTGGGACGATCGAAGTCCAATGCGAACGTCAGCCGATCGCTCGGCGAGCCCATGGCTTCGCCGTTCGATTTAGGCGTGGCCACGACGAGCGGCGTTGGAAGGTAGTCCACCAAATGGGCGGCAACGCCGATCGGGCCGTGCCCCGCTCCGCCTCCGCCGTGCGGAATCGTGAACGTCTTGTGCAGGTTGAGATGCATGAGATCGAAGCCCATGTCACCCGGACGCACGTTACCCATGATCGCGTTGGCATTGGCGCCGTCGTAATACATCAAGCCGCCGACCGCGTGTACGGCCGCCGTAATCTCGTGAATATGATCTTCGAACAGCCCCAGTGTGTTCGGATTGGTCATCATGCATACGGCCGTATCGGGGCCGAGCACTTTTTTGATCTCTTCGACGCTGACGCGCCCGCGTTCGTCGCTCGGCAACGAGATGACCTTGAACCCGCACATCGCCGCCGACGCCGGGTTGGTGCCGTGCGCGGTGTCCGGGACGATAACCTTATCCCGCCGTACCTCGCCGCGATCTTTGAAATACTTCTTAGCTATCAGCAACGCCGCGAGTTCCGCGTGCGCACCGGCCGAAGGATTCAGAGAGAACGCAGCCATGCCGAAAAGCGATGCGAGGTTGCGCTCGAGTTCGTACATGACCTGGAGCGCACCCTGTGCCATGTCGTCGGGAGTGTACGGATGCAGATCCCGGAACTGCGGCAACGAGGCCATCGCATCGTTCACACGCGGGTTGTATTTCATCGTACAAGATCCGAGCGGATAGAAACCCAGATCGATACCGAACGTTCGCTGCGAAAGCTTGGTGAAATGGCGCACCACGTCGAGTTCGCTATTGTCCGGCAGCGGAAGCTCCGAGCGCAGCAGCGACGACGGGAGGAACGCTTCTAGCGGCTTTCCCGTCTCGACGTAGCGGTTCGCTCGGCCCTCTTGGCCGAGTTCGAAGATGAGCGGTTGGGTGCTATCGGGCGTGAGCGTGGACATGTACGACCTCTTGAAGCGACGCCACGAGTGCGGCGATATCTGCAGTGGTGGTCAGCTCCGTTGCGGCCATCACGATGCAGGTTGCATATTCCGGGTAGAAGCGCCCTAGATCGACGCCGCCCAAGATGCCGCGCGTTTTGAGCGCGGCGAGAATCGGTGCCGTATCCTGGTGGACGTCGATGACGAACTCGTTGAAGAACGGCGCCGAGAATTTCAGATCGATCCCGTCGATCGAGGAAACCGCCGTGGCGGCTTCGCGGGAGCGCTCGAGATTGAGCGCGGCGACGTCGCGCAAGCCCGTCTTGCCCATCAGCGACAGATACATCGTCGCGATCAGCGCGCAGTGCGCTTGATTGGTGCAGATGTTCGACGTGGCGCGCTCGCGCCGAATGTGTTGTTCGCGCGCTTGCAGCGTTAAGACGTAAGCCGGGCGGCCTTCTTTATCGACGCTCTTTCCGACCAATCGCCCCGGAATCCGGCGCATGTGTTCCTCGGTCGATGCGATGAAGCCGACGTAGGGCCCGCCGTAGGCAAGCGCGACGCCGAAGCTCTGCGCTTCGCCGACGACGATCTGCGCTCCCCAGGATGCAGGCGTCGCAAGCGCCGCGAGGGAGAGCGCTTCCGATATCACGGCGATCGGTACCGTGCCGCTCGTTTCGACCGCTTGGCGAGCGGCCGGCGAGAGGCAGTCGACGACGCCGAAGAAATTCGGTGATTGAAGCGCTACCGCCGCATATGTTTGGCTAGCAACGGCGGCTTCGAGTGCGTCGAGATCGGTCGTTCCGTCCGCGCGGACGGGGATCTCGTCGATCTCGACGTCGAGGCCGTCGCAGTAGGTCTTGAGCACCGCACGATAGTTCGGATCGACCGCGCGCGAGACCAAGAGCTTGCGTCGACCGTTGGCGTTGATGGCCATGATCGAGCCTTCGGCCAAAGCCGTCGCGCCGTCGTAAACGGACGCGTTGGCAATGTCCATACCCGTCAGCAGACAGATGTAGCTCTGCCACTCGTAAATCGCCTGCAGATACCCTTGCGAGACCTCGGCTTGATAGGGCGTATACGCGGTGAGAAACTCGCCGCGCATGGCCAGCGATGCGATGGCGGGCGGAGCGTAGTGCCGATACGCGCCCGCTCCTAAAAACGAAATCGCGTCCGCGCCGGTATTCTTACGTGCGAAGTGCTCGAAGCGCCGCGCCAGTTGGTACTCCGGCAATGCCGGAACGATATCGAGTTCGGTCTTGAGGGCGACGTCGGCGGGCACGCGAAGGAGTTCGTCCAGCGACGATACGCCGATCGCCTCCAGCATCTCGCGAATATCGCGTTCGGTGTGCGGTGTGTACATATTAATCGACCGCTATGGCCTCGTAGTCGGAGGGCGAGAGCAGATTGCTCTTCTGCGACGGGTCGGCGACTTTGACCTTAAAGAGCCAGCCGGCGCCGTACGGTTCGCGATTGACCGCGGCCGGATCGGCATCGAGCCCGGCATTGACTGCGATCACTTCGCCGCCGATCGGCGTAAAGAGATCCGAAACGGCCTTCACCGACTCGACGACGCCGATATTTCCGAACTGGTCGATCTTCTTTCCGACCTTCGGCAACTCGACGTAGACGATGTCGCCAAGCGAGTTCTGCGCGTAGTCGGTAATACCGACCGTCGCAACGTCGCCATCGATTTTCACCCATTCGTGTTCTTTGCTATATAGCAGATCTGCAGGCTGCGCCACGACGTCGTATCTCCTAAAGAAAGTGCGGTTACTGGGGACGTTTATAGAACGGCATTGCAACGACCGTTGCTTGATGCCGCGTGCCACGAATCTCGACCGTCAAGGAAGTGCCGACGGTTGCGGCTTCCTTCGCGACCAGGGCGGTGGCGATGTTTTTGTTGCCGACGGCAGGCGCGAGCGAACCGCTGCGTACTTCGCCAACGGCTCGGTCGCCCAAAAAGACCGCGTAGCCCTCACGGGCGGGAGCGCGGCCTTCCATCGTCAAGCCGACAATGCGAGAGAAGTCGTCGCGCTCGAGTTGCTCCGCGAGCGCCTCCTTACCGACAAACGTCGGCTTGGAGAGTTTGAGCGCCCACGTTTGCCCGGCTTGCACCGGGGTGATCTCTTCGGTCAGCTCGTGGCCGTAGAGGGGCATCCCGGCCTCCAGGCGCAGGACGTCGCGCGCGCCGAGACCGCACGCCTCAAGGCCCTCATCTGCGTGATCGCGGAGCAATGCGCTCCAAATATCGGCGGCATCCGCTCCTTCGAGAAACAGCTCGAAGCCGTCCTCGCCGGTGTATCCCGTTCGCGCGAGAATCGCGGGCTTGCCGTACGCGTTACCCTGCGCGCAGAAATAATACTTCACCGCAGAGAGATCGATGTCGACGTGCCGTTGCAACATCGCGACCGCCTTGGGGCCTTGAATCGCGATCAGCGCGTTGCGGCCGTGGAGATTCGTGAGCTTCACGCCGCTATCGCCGAGATTCGCGTTGAGATGCGCCCACATTTTATCGGCGTTCGACGCATTGACCACCAGTAGCCAACGGCCATCGAGGCGATAAAAAATCGTATCGTCGTGCGCGCCGCCTTGCGGATTGCAGAAGATATTATATCGGGCTTGCAGCGGCTTCATGCTCGCGACCGCATTGATCGTCAGCGTCTCGGCCCAGGCGGCGACGTTCTCACCTTCGAGAATAAATTGCCCCATGTGAGAGAGGTCGAAGAGCCCGGCGCGATGCCGGACGGCATCGTGCTCTTTGAGGATCCCGCCGTACTGCACCGGCATGTCGAAGCCGCCGAACGGTATCAGCCGCGCGCCCAACCGAACGTGTTCGTCGTATAGGGCGGTGCGTTTTACAGGGCTCTCCGTGTTCACGGTTGTGACTCCTTAAGGGGTGCGGCGTCTTTTGAGTGCAGCGCCCCTTTGGGCGTCCGCTCTTCAGGATAGGTGTTGAGAAAATTCAGCGTCGCGTGGGCGACGAGCCGGCCGTTGCTAAGCACCTGCACCTCGCCGTAACAGATGCGGCGGCCCGAGCGCAGCACCGTGGCCTCGGCGATCAGATCGTGCGGAGGCAGGGCGGGAGCCAGAAAGTTGCATTGCAGCGCGACGGTGACCGTATCTTGTTCGCGCCCGTACACCGATGCGAGCGCCACGTAAAAGACCGTATCGCACAGGCTCACGATCGCACCACCGTGGACGGCGCCGGCCCCGTTGGCGATTTCGGGCCGAAACGGCATGCGCATTACCGCTTTGCCGTGTTCTACGCTCTCGAGTTTGAGATCGAGCAACGCGACGAAGTGCGACTTCTCTTTCTCCCAGCGATGCGGCGCCGAAGCAAAATCCGCGTCCATGTCTTAGAACGTCTCCCCGTCGGCAGCGAGCATCCGCCGTAAATAGAGCGGTAACGCGAAAATGCGACGGTGCGTCTGAGCGTCGTAAAAAAAACTCTCGCCGCGCAGGGTGGCGCAATACGCGTCGATACGCGCCGGATCGAGCGCTGAGACGTCGATGCGATCGCTGCAAACCAAAAACGCCCAGTCGGTATCGAACGCGGGAACGTGCGTGAAAAACGACGTCACGTAACGATAGTGCCGGTGTAGCGTTCGCGCCATCTTGCAATGCAGGGAGGCATTATGGAAGGCCGCGGTGCTGGCCTGAAGCACGTAAACGCCGCCGTCGGCTAACCGGGCTTTGATGAGCCCGAAAACGTCTTCATTAAACAAGATGTTGCTGGGCGAATCTTCGAGCGGCTCGGTGAGATCGGAGATCACCACGCCGTATGTATCGCGATCCTCGCGCATAAAGGCCAGCGCGTCGCCGACGATCACGCGAGCGCGCGGATCCTCGAACGCGCCGTCAGCCCATTCGGGAAGATATTTCTTGGAGAGGTCCACGACCAAACCGTCGATGTCGACCATGGTGCAGCGGCGCACGCTCGGATCGCGCAGTACTTCGCGTAGCGTCGCGCCCTCGCCGCCGCCCAGGATCAGCACGTCGCTGCGATCCGCCGCCGCGGCCATCGCGGGATGCACGAGCGTTTCGTGGTAAATTTTTTCGTCGTTCTGCGAACTCTGCGTGTCGCCGTCGAGAATCAGCATCTTGCCGAAGACGGGCGTGCGAATGACGGAGACTTGCTGGAATTCGGAACGCCCGGCGAAGTAGACTTCGTCGATCGCATGGTGGTGCTGCTCCGTCGGGGCCGATTCCTCGACGTACCATTGCCAGTATTCGGTCTTGGGCATGACCCTGCTAGATTGGCTGACCGCCGCTACCCACCTCGCGATTAAAGTCGAAGGGCGACGCTTTCGCATCGCCCTTCCGGCTCGGGGTCACGCTCGCTTAGTGGCAGGCAACCGCGATGATTTGCTGACCGGACTGGAAATCGACGGTCATGCCCCCCGAGAGGGCTACCGACGGAATCGTCGCCGTGGTGCCGGATACCGTACCGCCGGCGGCAACCGCGTTCCAGGTGGTCGTAGAGCCGCCGTTGTTCGTATACACGTCGAGCTCGCAGGCCGTCGCCGTTCCAAAGCCGCTCGTATCGGTGACGGTGATGGCCGGGGTTTGCGATCCGAATCCGATGCTCGTCGTGCTGCCGTTATAGAACGAGACGTAGATGATCGGCACCGCGCCGGACGTCGCGTTGTCGGCCGGAAGCGTGTTCGGCGTAACGTCGGTACCGTTGTTGAGCGCATCGCCAACAGCGATCGTGCCGTTCGCATTCGCCGCACCAAAAGTAGCGGAGAACGTGATGCCTTGATAGGCTGCCAAGCTTATTGTACCGGCTTGACCCGACGTTGCGGTCAGCGTTCCGGTCGAACCTTTAAACGTCCAGGTCGGGGCCGGGGCGGTGCTGGGTGCGCTCGTCGGAGATGAAGTTGGGCTCGACGTCGGCGACGAGGTTGGGCTCGACGTCGGGCTGGTGGTCGGCGCCGTGGTGGGGCTGGTGGTCGGCGGCGTCGAGGTCGTGGAACCGCCCCCGCATCCCGCTGCGGCGACAATCAGTGCGAAGACTGGAAAGGCGAGGATACGCGTGGTCAGTTTCATGAAAAAGAAACCTCCATCTAATTTACTTGATGACTTTTATCGCAGTTTGCCACCGTCCCGGCAAACCCTTGCTCCCTTGAACGCTCCCGCCCCCTAGTGCTGAGCAAGCCCTCCCAGCAGCCCGAAGCCCGCCGTCGGGGTGGTGTCGGTCACCGAGAAAGCCTCGCTTGCCGGCGAGGAGAGCCCGAAGAAGGCGAAGCCTCCTACCGGCGCCGTTGCGGTCCCGGCGGTGTTGGGCAATAGCGCCATGGCATTGAGCCCCGTGAGATCGGGCGATTGATAGAGCGAGAGGGGCGAGGGATAGCGCCCGTGCCTGATGTCCAAGGTTCCGAACGAGTACGGCGCGCTCTGCCCCGTGAGCCCGACCGTATCGGCGCTCATCGCGAGGGCGAAGTCCTGCAACAGGCCCGGAGCCGTTTCGTTGCAGCCACAGTTTGCGACGAGGTTGGCAAAACCGGTGATGCCGCTGTTTTCCATTCCGCGCGTGTAGGTATCGCCGCCGAAACGGTCGCGCATGTAGCGCTGGAACAGATAGGCTCCGCCGTAACAGCCGCCGCCGCAGTTGTACGCGACCGTCGAACCGTCACCATACGGAGCGCTATCGATCCCGATGAATCCGCTGATCGAGAAGTTCTGCGGCGCGTTGAGATACGCCGCGGCGTGTTCGAGCGCATCGAGCGAATCGAACGGGACGCTCGGATACATCGCGTTCACCGCGAGATCCTGAGCCAGCATCGAGAGGCCTTCGTTGATGAACGAATCTTCGGAACCATCGTAGGTGGGCGAATTCGCTCCGCTCGCGAGGATCGAATGATTCACGAAGTTGATCAAATGCTGGAACTCGTGGCCCGTTCCACGGACGAGATCTTCGCCTAATTCGTAAGCCGCGCCGTCCGACTGGAACCAGCCGACGTACACCATGGGCGCTTCATTAGAGTACTGCGGCGTCGCCGAGTTGCTCGCGGCAAAACAATTGACGATGCTCTGCGGATAGTAATTGAGCGAGCTGAAATAGCCGCCGACGCCGCTTCCCAGATTTGCGGAATTAAGCACCATCACGTCGATCCGCTGGTCGGTAGGCTCCGCGATGTACTGGGCGGCGCTGCTACCCGTCTGTACGCCGGTCGCACTGCAGGTCGCATACTGCACCTGCAAGCCCGGCGCCGTCGATGCGTAATGGGGAGTACCGAAATGCGTGGTATCCGAGACGTAGGCGTTCTCAAAATCGGCCGCGATCGTTCCGGCGGTCTGGGTCGCATTTCCAGCATTGAACGACGGCGACGAATTAGAACCGCTGATCAGCGAACTATCGATCCAGATATTTCCATGCGCGGTCTGGGCTTCGAGCGTAGCGGGAACCTGTTGGTAGCTGGCGCTGCCGCCGCCGATTGCGAAGACGGCGGTCCAGATATTCGCGGTACTGCCGATCGTGGCGTTTGCCGGGATCGTGCTGGTCGCGCGGCGCACAACCGGCGCACCGGCGAGCGCCATATGGGGTACGCGCATGACCTGCGCTCGTAAAGCGCGGTCGTCGGCCGGATGCACTTCCACCGGCGAACGCGCCGTAATTTGGATGGGCGCGCGCACCATGGAAAGGCGACCGGCCAGCTGGGCCGACGTTCCCGATCCGAGGCGCAGGTTCGTGGTCGCAAAGGTCCCGTTGCCGCCCGGCGCCGTCTGATCGCCGGCCATCGAGATTGCGGCGACCATCGCCGTGGTGACGCCCGCACTCGCGCTCCCGCGAACTACGTTACCCTGCGCGGCGATCACTTCGATCGCGCCGGTGGGCGACGTGGTGGGAGCGCCCGACGGCGCAGCGGTCGGAGCCGGCGTCGGAGCGCTGGTCGGAGCCGATGTCGGCGCGACCGCCGTCGTCGAATACAGGACGAATTGGTAGACTTGATTGCCGACCACCGGATACGAACCCGTGCCCGGCGTGAACGTGACCGTGTTATTTCCGGCGCCCGAGAGCACCCCGGGCCCGGCTGCCGGCTCGACCCACGAGCAGTTCGATCCGGGGCCGCAGAACGCGATATAAAACTGCCCGGCCGCGGTCCCGATGCCCGATGCCGTAAACGACAGCACCGGCTGGCCCGTGAAGGTCATCGATACGGACGGCGTCACCGCCACATACATCCACACGGTCGAATTCGACGGAAGCGCCTTCGTGACGACTTGCGATTTGGCGCGCCGCGAGAGCGGGGTGGCGCCGGAAGGCACGGCTGCGAGCCCCGCAATGCCGATCGAACCGGACGCGCTGCCGGCGGCGAGGGTGGGGAACTGGAGCGTCGCTGCGACCGCGTTGGAAGCGGTGACCGTCGCAGTTGTCGCGGTGGTTGTGCTTGGGGTCAGGGTCGCCGTGGATTGAGGCGTGGCGAGCGGGCTCGGCCCGGTCGAAGGGGCCACCGTTCCAGGGGGCGTGTAACCGCCGCCACCACCGCCGCCACCGCCGCAGGCTGCGACGACGGCCACGATCGACCCCAGAAAAAGCAGCATCCCAAAGCGCTGGAATAACCCACGTCTCATATTTTGGTCCCCTTGGACACCGGAGTTACACGCCGAACGCTTGCTCCCTACAAAAAATCCCATCGCCGGGGCGATGGGACTCTGGGATTCCGAGGGAGTCGTTGCCGACTACGCGGAGAGGGTACTCGTTTCGTGGTCGCGCGTGACCACGTGGGTAAAGGTGCCGCTCGATTGCGCGATCCCGCGTTTGACTTCGGTCGTCAGCATCGAGGTGGCGCTTAAGGCCTTCGCCGCAAACTCGCAAGCGAGCCACGGGTCGGTATGGTCGCCGCATGTATAAAAATCCATCGCGGCGTAGCCGGTCTCCGGCCAGGTGTGGATCGAGATATGCGATTCGGCGAGGACGACCACGCCGGATACGCCCTGCGGTTCGAACCGATGGAATGCGACCTCCATAATCGTCGCGCGGGAGGCGTTCGCGGCCCCAACCATCATTTCACGGACCGCATCCACATCTGTTAGTGCCTGGGTGCTACACCCAGACAGCTCACACACAATGTGCGTACCGAGTGCCTTCAATTACTGTGCTCTCCTTGGACCTCGGGGGAATCCCACCTCCGGACTTCGTCGGCTGGCGTCTGCGGTGCAGTCACGTCCCCGACCTATCGACAAGCTCTTGCCGGCGCTTTTAGCGGTGCACGGGCGACTCGTCGCGATGGCGCGTAAAGGGCGCGCCCACCCTATAACCGTGGTCCTCCCATCCGAGGACCGGCGACCATCATACCCCCTGCACCCCCCCCTGTAAAGAGGCGATGCTTCCAGAGTTTTTGAAGTTGAGACTTCACTATCTTGACTATATGGGCCCAGGGGGATACGCTCAGGAGGCTATGACGACCGAAATTCAGACCCCGCAGGGGCTCGACGAGGACTACCGCCACGGGTTTCACGACTCGGAGAGCAAGTACGTCTTCAAGTCCGATAAGGGCCTGACGCGCGAGATCGTCGAGCGGATCAGCGAGATGAAGAGCGAGCCCGCGTGGATGCGCGACTTCCGCCTCAAAGCGCTGGACATCTTCGATAGCAAACCGATGCCGACGTGGGGCGATACCGCCCTGCTCTCCGAAATCGACTTCGCGAACATCCATTACTTCGTGCGCTCGACCGATCGCACCGAGCGGTCGTGGGACGATGTGCCGGACGATATCAAGCGCACCTTCGACCGCCTAGGCATCCCCGAAGCCGAGCGCAAGTTTCTCTCGGGCGTCTCCGCACAGTACGAATCCGAAGTCGTCTACCACAACGTCACCAAAGAGTTGGAAGAGCAAGGCGTCTTCTTCTGCGATATGGATACGGCGGTCAAGCAATATCCCGAAATCGTTCAGAAGTATCTCGCGACGGTCATTCCGATCGCCGACAACAAATTCTCCGCGCTCAACTCGGCCGTGTGGTCGGGCGGTTCGTTCATCTACGTTCCGCCGGGAGTCGAAGTCGCGATGCCGCTCCAGGCTTACTTCCGCATCAACGCGGAGAACATGGGCCAGTTCGAGCGTACGCTGATCATCGCCGACAAGGGCGCGAAGGTCCACTACATCGAGGGATGCACGGCGCCGAAGTTCTCGACGTCCTCGCTACACAGCGCGGTCGTGGAGCTCATCGCCATGGAAGGCGCTTCGATCCGCTACACCACGATCCAAAATTGGTATCGGAACATCTTCAATCTCGTCACCAAACGCGCGATCGCGCAGAAGAATGCGACCGTCGAA
Organism: Candidatus Dormiibacterota bacterium; assembly: GCA_035532835.1. Lineage (NCBI taxonomy): Bacteria > Bacillati > Candidatus Dormiibacterota > Candidatus Dormiibacterota bacterium. The sequence goes on along the minus strand of DATKQG010000042.1, from coordinate 4,686 downwards.
TGGGTTGACGGCAACATCGGCTCCAAGCTGACCATGAAGTACCCGGCGATCTACCTGATGGGCGAAGGCGCGCGCGGCGAAATTCTCTCGATGGCGTTCGCCGGCGAAGGCCAGCATCAGGACGCGGGCGCGAAGGTGATCCACGCCGCGCCGAATACCACCTCGGTCGTCACCAACAAGAGCGTCAGCGCGCACGGCGGCAAGACGACGTACCGCGGTTTGGTCGAGATTTTCCCCGGCGCGGTCGGCGCGAAGACCCGCGTAAAGTGCGACGCCCTCATTATGGACGATCAGTCGGCGAGCGATACCAAGCCGACGATGAAGATTCACGAACAGCGCTCGACCGTCGAGCACGAAGCCAGCGTCTCGAAAATCGGCGAGGACCAGCTCTTCTACGCCATGAGCCGCGGCCTCTCGGAAGCGGATGCGACGGCCATGATCGTCAACGGCTTCTTCGACTTCTTCGTCAAGGAGCTGCCGATGGAGTATGCGGTCGAACTCAATCGCCTAGTTAAAATGGAGATGGAGGGTTCGGTCGGCTAGACTTCTAGAGCCGGGACGAATCTTTTCCCTCGGATATTGCAAGCACCCGTTCGCACAAACGCGAACGGGTGCTTGCGTTTTGCCGTCTGGAAAGGTTGCCATGAACATCCAACGGGTCTCCCTGTTCTGCACAGCACTCTGCGTGGCGTTCCTCATCGCGACACCGCCTGCACGCGCCTGGAAACTCGTCTGCGTGGCTGCGATCCCCGTGACGATGCTCGACAGCATCGATTCGGGCGCCGCTTACCCGGGGCAGCGCTTCCGATTCAAAACGACGATCACCGCCCGGGTCAACGGCCACCTTCTGCCGGCGGGGACGGTCGGGTACGGCTACGTCCGCGAGGTGAGCGCTGCGAGCAACCGCGACCGCAACGGCTCGCTGATTCTCGAACCGCGTGAATTCGTGTACCGCGGAATGCACGTTCAGGTGATGGCGGACCCGCGGGAGACCTCGCTGTGGGCGCCCGCGGAGACGATCACCGAAAAGGCGGCCGGTTATTTGCCGATACCGGGCTTGTTCCGCACCGTCGTCAATACGGTACGCAACGGCAAGAACGTCACGATCGGCCCCGGTTTCAAGTTTCACGTGGTCGGCATTGCGGACATCACCACGTCGCAGCCGTGTCATAAGGTCGGGCAGTAGCGCATGAGCGAGCATCGCATACCGGGAGCCGCCCGAATCCCCGCCGGATCGACGCAACGCACCGAGTTGGACGGGCTCGACGTCTTGCTATGCAACGTCGGCGGAACGCTCTATGCCATCGAAGACGTCTGCACGCACGACGGCGCGCCGCTCGACCAAGGAGAACTCGACGGTGCCTGCATCGTCTGCCCGCGCCACGGCGCAACGTTCGACGTGCGCAGCGGTGAGGCGCTCACGCTTCCGGCGGTACTTCCCGTCGCAACCTTCCCCGTTCGGATCGACGGGGAGGACGCCGTCGTCGATCTATGAAGACCGCGTTACGACTGCTCGCCGCGCTCGTCGCGGTTACGCTTCTCGCGGCCGCGGCGTATACCGGCAACGTGGTCGCCGGTATGCACGACGCGCCGCAAACATCCGGAACGATAGCGGGAATGGGCGTTCGCGAACCGGTGCGGATCCTGCGCGACGGCCGCGGCGTTCCGCATATCCGCGCGCAGAATCTGCACGATCTCTTCTTCGCGCAAGGTTTCGTCGAGGGCAGCGACCGGCTCTTCCAACTCGATCTCACCAGGCGATACGTTCTCGGCGAGCTCGCGGAAATTCTCGGCAGCCCTCTGCTTTCGACAGATGAAGCCGCGCGCACCATTCCCGTTCGGACGATGGTTGCGCGCCAATGGGATGCGCTCGACACAAGCGATCGCAGGATGCTGCAAGCGTTCGCCGACGGGGTGAACGCCGCGATGAAGCACGAACCGACGCCGCCCGAATTTCGTCTCCTCGCCTACCACCCCAAGCCGTGGCGGCCGCAAGACGCACTGGTCGTGGGCATGGCGACGGTCATCGATCTAACCGACACCTGGAACGACATCGCCAACCGCAGTCTCGCGTACAACGGCGCAACGCCTCATTCGGCGGCTGCGGCATACGACGCGATCTACCCGTTGAGCGACCCCTGTTATCAAGCGCCCGTCACGCAAGGGCTGGCGGCGCTCAAGCCCGCGAGTTCTGCTTGCACGCTGAGCCGAAGCCTGGCGGCGGCGTTCGCGCCCTCGCGCGCGCCGATCGGCAGCAATGAATGGGCCGCCGGAGCCGCGCACTCGCTCACCGGTCGCGCCCTGCTCGCCAACGATCCGCATTTGCGTCTGGGAATACCGGGCGTGTGGTATCTCGTCGATTTGCAGGCTCCCGGCTACCACGCGGCCGGAGCGACGCTCGCGGGCGTTCCCGGCGTGATTCTCGGACACAACGACGCGCTCGCATGGGGTGCGACCAACGGTACCGTGGAGTCGCTCTCGGTTTTCGATGCGCCGCCGAATCTGCCCGCGAGCAACTGGCATACCGAGCGTATCCGAGTGCGTTTCGGCGCGACGGTCGTGCGGCGATACTATCGCAGCAGAACGCTGTTCGGCGCCCGCGTTCTGGGCAAACGTCTCGTGCTCGTTCGCTGGAACGCCTACGTTACGCCGCGTTCGCCGTTAGGCGCATTCGAAGGACTCGCGCGTGCCGCTAGTATCGACGGCGCGCTCGCAGCATTGCGCGCCTATACGGGTCCTCCGCAAAACTTCGCACTCGCCGATACCACCGGACGCGCCGCGTACGTTCTGGCGGGCCAAATTCCCGACGATCCGGCGTGGGGGCGATATATCCATCCGGCCGCCGATCTGGCCAAGCACTATCCGGACGTTCCGCGCGACGCACTTCCGCACGTCGCACCGTCGCGCTCGGCGATCGTATGGACCGCGAACAATCAAATGTACGGCCCCGGATACCCCTACCGGTTGAGCGCGCAGTTCGCACCGCCGTATCGCGCCTATCGCATCGCTACGCTCCTGCGCGCCCACCCGAAATACGACGTCAACTATTTTGCTTCGATGCAGATGGATACGCTCTCGCTTCCCGAGAGCGAGCTAGCCCGTACGTTACTCCACGAGGACGCCGGCGGCACGCTGCGCGACAACGACGCGCTAACGAAGCATGCATTGAACGAACTCGCGCTTTGGCACGGGCATTTCAACCCGGAGTCGCGCGGCGCCAGCGTCGTCGCCGGCTATCGCGTCACGCTCCTTTCGCGGCTCGCCGGCGGAATGCTCGACCTCGTGCGCAGGCAACACGTGGACGGGTTCTCCGCCTACGTCGCCGCACACCCGAAGCTCGTGCGAGAGCCCTGGAGCACCGCCGGTGCAACCATCGTCAAGCATCCCCTGGCGGCGCTGGGCATCACCTTTCTGAACGGCTCGACGCTACCGGGCGACGGCGACCCCTACACGATTCACGTGCAAAACCAAGGCTTCTCACAATCGTTCCGTGCCGTTTGGGATGTCGGCAACTGGGATGCGGGCGGGATTTCGATTCCGCAGGGCGAGTCCGGCTGGCCCGGCTCCGGCCACTACACCGACGAAGCGAGCGCTTGGATCACCGGAAGGCTGTTGCCGCTGCCATATTCGCCCCAGGCGGTCGCGGCCGCAACCCACGAGCGGCTCACGCTGGAGCCTTAGACACGGGTCGCTTCGGTAAGATTCCTCGTGGCGCGACTGGCGGCGTTGACAGCGCAGTAGGCTCCCTGGTAATGTGACACGGTTATGTACGCGATTATCCAGACCGGCGGCAAGCAGTATAAGGTCGCCGAGGGCGATATCATTCGTTGCGACCTCCTCGAGAGCGAAGTCGGATCGGATGTAACGTTCGACCACGTCATCTTGGCCAACACCGGTTCCGACGTTCAAATCGGCAGCCCGACGCTTTCGGGCATCAGCGTGACCGGCACCGTGCTCCGCCAAGCCAAAGATAAGAAAATTCTCGTCTTCCGCTACAAGCCCAAAAAGCGCGTGCGGAAATTGAACGGCCACCGTCAGCGTTTCGCGGAAGTCAAGATCACCAAAATCAGCGTGGCGTAAGCCGCGTCAGCTTCTCGTATGCTCGCCGTAACCTTTTGCAGAGACAGCCGTAACCGGCTGTCTTCTGTTTTTGCAACGGGCCACGCCGGGTTCGCCGAGCATGGCGAAGATATCGTCTGCGCCGCGGTTTCAGCCATCCTCCAAGCCGCCAGGCTCGGCCTCGAAGCCCACGCTCGCGTCCAGCTCGAGGCTTCCCAGAGCTCGGGCGAGCTACGCCTAGTGTGGCCGGAAGCGGCGCGCGACGACGCGGCGGTGCGGGCGATCGTAGCGACCGCCGAACTCTCGGTCGAGCAGATCGCTGCGCAGTATCCGACGCACGTCCGTTTTCATCGCAAAACCGACCCGGCCGCGTAACAACCCCCGCTAAACCGGGTAAGAGCCAGGCGAGAACCGAAGGAGGATCAGCATGTCAGATAGTTTCCGCTCCACCCCCTCGGACCAGCAATGGTCGGGCGCTAATACCGGTAACGGCTACAACGGAGCTTCGGCTCCCAACGCCAGTTCGAGCCACGAAAACGACGGCCATGAGAGCGGAGAACTCGGCAAGGCGCTCCTCGTGGGCGTTCTCGGCGGCCTGGTTTCAGCCGCGGGGTACTTCGTGTACCG
>DATKQG010000041.1 GCA_035532835.1 Candidatus Dormiibacterota bacterium | reverse complement strand
TCGGCTTGCAAGCCGGCGAATCCGCCGCTGCCTTTCGGGCCGCCGAAGAACGCCGTCGCCTTGGGATTTTGCTTGTTAGCCACATCGCATTTTGAATAGTAAGACGCGCGACAGTACACGCAGTTACCGCAAGCAATCGTCGATGGGATCACGACGCGGTCGCCTTTGCGCAGGTTGCGCACGCCCTTGCCGACTTCTTCGACGATGCCGACCCCTTCGTGGCCGAGAATCGTCCCCGGCTCCATTTCCGCAAACGAACCGCGGACGAAGTGGAGATCGGTGCCGCAAATCGCGCTGCTGGTGAGTGCGACGATCACATCGCGATCGTCTTGGATGGTTGGGTCCGCAACATTTTGGACGCCGATGTCGCCGACTCCATTAAAAACTACAGCCTTCATTCGATTGGTGCTCCTCTGGCGTCTGTGTACCAGATCGTGTTCCCATCCGGCCGCGAAAATAACGCTTTGGCGATAGAGCCGGGAGGTTTTCGGGTAACCCTCAAGCATGGGCAAGCTTCGCTATGTTACTACGCTCTTGCGCGAAACATTTGCCGCGTATCGTGAGGACGATATCTCCCGGCAGGCCGCAGCGCTGGCATATTTCACGCTGTTCGCCCTGGTGCCGCTGTTGATCGTGCTCCTCGAAGTGGCCGCGCTCGTCGTCGGCGGGAGCGGCAACGAGCAACGGTTACGCAGCAGTGTTACCGAGGCGCTATCCAACGGCGCCGGAGCGCAGAGCGCGCTGGTCGTCGACGGCGTTCTGCGCGCGACCCTCAAGCAAGCTCGCAGCGGCGGCATCGTCGCGGGAATTCTAAGCTGGCTCGTCTTCGTTCTCGCGGCTACCGGATTGTTAGGCGCGATCCAGGGAGCGCTCGATGACTTATGGCACGTGCGACACGCGAAGCAGCCTTGGTGGGAGGCACTCAAGGATCGACTCGTCGCACTAGCGCTCATTGCGGCCGCTGCGGTCGTTCTGATGCTCTCGCTTGCAATCAGTACCGGCATCGCCGCTATGGTTGGAACCGGGGCTTCCGCCTTGCCGATAATCGGCGTTCCGATCGCCCTCGCCGGCTCCGTGCTCTCGCTCGCCGCAATCGCCGCGATCTTCTCGGCGACGTTCAAATTTTTGCCGCATACGGCGATCGGCTGGCGACCGGCAGTGCTCGGCGGGTTGGTGGCCGCGGTACTCTTTACCATCGGTCAAGCGGCGCTCAGTTGGTATCTCGCCCGCGCCGGAACCGCCTCGGCCTTCGGAGCGGCCGGCTCGGTGGTCGTACTGGTGCTGTGGATGTATTACTCGGCTCAGATCTTCTTACTCGGCGCCGAGTTCACGAAAGTCTACGCGGCGAAGAGCGCTCTCGCGATCGAGTAGCGCGCGCTTGCGCTCCACACCCCATTTGTAACCGCTCAACTGGCCCGACCCGCGAATCACGCGATGGCATGGAATAACGATGGCCAGCGGATTGCTCGCGCACGCTCGCGCAACGGCTCTCGCCGCGGCCGGTTGCCCGATACCGCGCGCAACTTCCGCATACGAACGCACTTCTCCGTAAGGTATTCGCTGTAAGTACGTCCAGACGCGCTGTTGAAATGCCGTAGCGCGAATGTCCGTCGGTAGATCGACGTGCGGCTGCGCTCCGGAGAGATGCGCGCGCAACGCATCGGTCCACGCATCGAACTGCGGATCGCGCGGCTCCTGCATCGGCCGTATGTCGGCGCGTTCGAACTCGGCCCGAAGCAGCGCTTCCAGCTCGACTTCGGTTTCACCGAATTGGACGAAGCACAATCCGCGGTCGGTCGCTCCCAGCATCAACAATCCAACCGGCGTCTCCATACAGGCAAAGTATATGGTGATGCCGTGCCCCGCACGACGGTATTGGGCCGGCGTCATTCCCAGGCGCGCGGCAGCCCGTTCGTAGACGCGGCTCGTGGAGCCGTAGCCGGCATCGAATGCCGCGTCCGCGATATCGCCTGAGGTTTCGAGTGCGCTTTTCAGCGCGTTCACGCGCAGCCCATCGTGATATTGCTTTGGCGTAATGCCGACGACTGCCTTGAACGTGCGCTGAAAGTGAAAGCGGCTCATGCCTGCCTGCTGCGCGAGCGTTTCGAGATGGAGCGGATCGTCGCTGTGGGCCTCGATGAAGCGGCAGATCGCATGCATGCGCTCGGCTACAAGATCGCGCGTTTCTAACGGGCGACAGCGCTTGCATGGACGCAGCCCATCGCGTTCGGCATCGAGCGCCGACTCGTAGAACCGGACGTTCTTTCGGAGCGGCTCTCGAGAAGAACAGTGCGGCGAGCAGTAGATTCCGGTAGTCGTAACCCCAAAATAGAACTGCCCGGCCTGCGAGGCGTCCCGCCTCCGTACGGCTTCCCAGCACGCCTCGGTATCCAACATAGCTGTAGCTTACGGCATCGTGTCGCGCCGCGCCATCCATTTCTTGCGCTCATCTTCCTATCAGTAAACCTGCAGCTTTCGCGGGTACCGTGGTCGCATGGCACACGCACACACGGCGCAGCACCACTCCCTTACCACCCGCCTCACACACTGGGGCACGACGATGGCATTCATCATGCTCTTCGGAAGCGGCGCCGCGCTCTTCAATCACTCACCGAAATTTAACATATCCGGCCACACCTATGTCTTGCCGCACCTGCCCGCATGGCTGGCGATACCGTTCGAGCCGAAAATCATGCACTACGTATTTGCCGCACTCTTCGCGATCTGCGGGATCACTTACATCGTTTGGGGGATACGCAGCGGCCACTTCTCGCGGCTCGTTCTTCGCGGGGACGACGTGCGCAAGGCGCTGCCAATGCAACTGTACTATCTCGGGCTACGGAAAACGCCGCCATCGTACGACGGATACAACCCGTTACAGAAAATCGCGTACACGATGGTGCTGTTCGTCATCTCACCGCTCATCGTGATCACCGGAACCGCCATGCTCCCCATCCATGCTTTGCGCCCGCTCGGCGCGCCCTTCATCGGCGGCGTCAAACTCTGGCACTTCGGATTGGTCTGGGCGCTCTGCGCCTTCGCGATCGTCCACATCGCCATGGTCGCATCGACGGGCCTCGTCACCAATATTCGTGCTATGACCGCCCCAAAATCCTCACGAAGCAACGCCCGCGAGCTGGCGCACGGCTAGGTTCGCATGCGTTTGTCTGAGGGTCTCCAAATACGACGGGTTGAGCACTTCGCGTCGAACGCCGCCGTTGAATGATTCGATGAACGCGTTATCCGTTGGTGTGCCGGGGGCGGGAGAAATCTAGCACGACCTTGTTCCAGAACGTCCATTGATCCAGTGGCTTGGCAACGACTTCGGTGCCGTTATCGCAGCGAATCATCTTCGGAATGCCGCGCTCGCGACACGCGCTTGAGCACATTCACGACGTCGTCCGAGCAAAAGCGTGGAGCAACTTCGAGCGCGACACATTCGTGAGACAGGCCGAAATGCGGCCAAGAGACCAAGCGCCATCTTAGGCGCCTGCGAGCTGCGATAGCTCGCTGCAGAGGGCGTCTGGAGCGTCGCTGGCGACGAATATGCGCTGAATTTGCCGCGGACCCGGAAGCAGGTGATTACGCTCCACCGCCTTTCCGTCTAGCGTTATCTCGACAACGGGCACTCCACCGAACGTCAGCACCGCCGATCCATCTCCGCGCTTGCGCGGAATCTGGTAACGTTTGACGATCCCAAGACTGCGCACGGCACGAATCTGTCCCGGCTCCAGCTCGACTGATTGCAGAATTTACGCAGAATCACGCGCTCGGAAGAAATCGAATGCGGCCTGCGCGCCATCGTCCCATAGATTCCGAACAGCCACAACACCGCCCACACGTCAAGCACGTTAAGCACCAAGGCCAACCACCATAGACGGTGTGGCAATAGTATCCAGAACAAGAACGCATCGGGAACAACCGCCAGCGCAACTATCGCTCCGGCAATGACAATCTTCGATCCATGTATGTAAGACCGCGACTCTACTTTTCCGGGATCGATAAACGCTTTCACGCCCGCAACAGCATGAATGACAATCGTGACATCGGTTGCCGCAAAGCGCGCAAACCAGAATGGAAAAAATTGAAGAAGCGCTTCCTCGATTCGTTGCTCGAGTTGCACTTTTTCCCCAGACGAACGAAGTGATCGAATCAGCCCGAAGCAGAGCGCAAAAAAAGCAACATCCATTGCAAATAACGCCGCAGCTGCTGCGGGACGCGGTACCGTATGATTAGCGACAAGCAACGCTAGCGCTAAAACAACGCCTGGCACGATCAGGCGCGTAATGGGAAGCTCCCGCGTACGCGCCTTTAACGCATCGAGCACAAGACGACGTAGTAACAACGCTGCGATCGTGAGTCGGATCGCAATCCAAAGACTCGCGGAGCCCATGTACAGCATATTAGAACTTGCTCATAAAGCCTTCCGCACCGGGTCCGCTATCGAGACCCGCGTGCGGATCGAGACCTGATTTGACATAGGTTTCTTCAGAGAACGCTCCGTTGCCCAGTCCCTTCTCGCCCAGGTGGCGAACGTACGGGTGCGGCCTCGCTATGGACCTGCGACAGGCTCTGCGTGTTGGAACGCCTGTACGGAATGAAGATGGACTTTGTCGCGCGCATTCCGTTCCGGGAAAGGCGCCGCGCAAGCGCGCCGGTCAAGATCAACTCGACCAAACCCGGTTTTCTCAGTATCGAGAACCAATAAATCGGATACAGTCTTTTGCTACTGCCCAGAAAGGGACTCGAACCCCCACGGTGTTGCCACCACTAATACCTGAAACTAGCGCGTCTACCAATTCCGCCATCTGGGCGCGGCCGGAGCGTGTTCTCTCCCTGGGCCGGAGCCCCTGCCGCGGTGCGCAACCCGGTAGCGCTGTGCCGGTTTTCAGAGGCCACGTATGTCCCTGCCCCTGCAAACGATCGCCGAGCTCCGGCCAACCCGGCTCGACCCCTACTCCCAAGCCGTAACCGATGCAGCCGAACGCGTAAGCCCGGCCGTCGTCGCAATTTCGGTGCGCTCCGCGGCGGGCGGCGGAAGCGGCTCGGGATTGGTCTTCACTCCCGATGGTTTCGTGCTCACCAACAGCCACGTCGTCCACGAGGCGCAGAGCATTAGCGTGGCTTTCCTGGACGGAAGCGAGCTGCCGGCTCGCCTGATCGGCGACGACCCGCATACGGATCTCGCGGTTTTGCGCGTGGACGGGCCGGCCCCGGCGTGCGCCGTCTTGGGCGACTCCTCCGCGCTGCGCCCCGGCCAACTCGTCGTAGCGGTCGGAAATCCGTTCGGCCTGGCATATACCGTTACCGCGGGCGTCGTCAGTGCGCTCGGACGCACGCTTCGCTCGCAATCGGGCCGGTTGATGGACAACATCATCCAAACCGACGCCGCGCTCAACCCGGGCAATTCCGGCGGACCGCTGGTGAATGCGAGCGGCGAGGTGATCGGCGTAAACACCGCAGTGCTACCCGGGCAAGGCCTCTGCTTTGCGATCGCAATCAACACCGCCAAATTCGTTAGCGGCCTGCTCATTCGGCACGGGAAAGTGAAACGCGGCTACTTTGGCATCGCCGGCCAAGATATCGTGCTCTCACCCGCCGCGGCGCGACGCTTCGCCCTCGACGACCCGCGCGCGGTAATGATCGCTTCGGTGGAACCCGGGAGCCCCGCCGATACTTCACGAGTGCTCGCGGGGGACGTCTTGCTCGCACTCGAAAACGAGCGAATTCGCGGCATCGATCACCTTCACACGCTGCTCACATCGATCGATTTGAGCCGCGCGTACAAACTCGACATCCTGCGAAAGAGCGAACGGCTTGCCCCGATCATCCTGCCCGTCGAATCACCGGCATGATTCGTAAACTGCTCCCGATTCTCGGAATCACGTTCATCGACATCATCGGGTTTAGCATGTTGCTGCCGATCCTGCCGTATTTCGTGACGCACTTCGGCGCGAGCGCGCTCGTGGTCGGTATCTTGTTTTCCACGTTCTCATTTTGCCAGTTGATCGCAGGCCCGGTCTGGGGCAACGTCTCCGACCGGGTCGGGCGTAAAGCGGTGCTCATCATCAGCCAAATCGGCGCAACCATTGGTTGGGCGATGCTCGCTTTCGCCCCCAACATCATGTGGGTGTTCGTCGCGCGCATTGTCGAAGGCATTTCGGGCGGAAACATCGGGATCACGCAAGCCTACGTCGCGGATTTGGTAGAACCGAAAGAACGAGCCCGCGCGTTCGGACTCATCGGTGCGACGTTCGGCGCAGGCATGGTGTTCGGACCGCTCGGCGGCGGCATCCTGTTCGCGAAGTTCGGCTTCGCCGCGCCGTTTCTCGCCGCATCGGCGCTCCAATTGCTCACGCTCATCGTCACGATCGTCGTGCTGCCGGAATCTCGTTCAAAGCAAGAGGAAGACGAATCCCGGATCGGCCTGCACGAGATCTTCGCAACGTTCCACAACGTACGCGTCTCGCGCATCCTTTGGCAGAAGCTGGCTTTATCGCTGGCACTCTACGGGTGGTTCGGCGTTCAAGCGCTCTATTTAAAGCAACAGCTCGGTTACGACGTCACGCAAACGACGATCCTGTTCGCATTCTTCGCGCTCGCGAACGTCGCCATCAATGGGTTCCTGGTCGGACGCGTTTCGCACCGCATCGGAGATCGCGCCATGTCGAGCCTCGGACTCGCGTGCCTGGTCGTCGCATTCGCGATCACCCCGTTCGTCCACACGCTCGACAGCGTGATCGCCATGATCCTGTTTTTCTCGCTCGGAATGGGCTTTGCAAGCACCGGCATCACCGCGCTGATTTCCAACGCCGCCGACGATCGCGACCAAGGTACGGTGCTCGGCGTCAGTTCCTCGCTCGACTCCCTCTCGGGCATCGTCGCGCCGCCCACCTCGACCGAACTCCTGACGCGCTTCGGATCGCCGTTCTCCGGGCTTGAATCGTTCGTTTTGGCGGCGATAGCGCTGATCATCGGCTTCGTCACCGGCCGCAGCGACCATCGCTTCGTGCGCGCGGACGCCTCCATCGAAGTATTCGAACGCATCGAAATCGCTGAGGGATAGCGGCGGGTAGCGCGGCGGTCAGCCGGCTAGGCTGCGGTTTTCTTGCGGCGCTTCGTCGCCGGTGCCGCGTTCGTTTGTTCTTTACCGCCGCTGCGCTGCTTTTTGTTCTCTTCCAGACTCTGCGCCAGCACGTCCATCAGATTGACGACCTTCGCGCGAGTGGGAGCCTTGGGCGCTTTGCTAATTTCGCGACCGTTCGCGCGCGCGTCGATCATCGCGAGCAACTCGTCGTGGTAGCGGTTGGTGAATTTCTCCGGGTCGAACGATTCGACGCTCATCGAATCGATCAGCATCTTCGCCATCTTTAATTCCGGAGCCGGTAACGCTTCGTGGGCGGGAACGTCGATGGTGTCGGAAGCGACGATTTCGTTTGCCCAATGCATCAGTTCGAGCACCAGCGCGTCACCGCTCGGCTTGACGGCCGCGATGTATTCCTTGGTTCGCAGGACCACGCGAGCGATCGCGACCTTGTTGGCTTGCGCCAATGCTTCGCGCAGGAGCGCGTAGGCATGCCGGCCCTGTTTGCTGGGTTCCAGGTAATACGGCTTGTCGAAGTACATGGGATTGATGCGATCGAGCTCGACGAATTCGAGAATGTCGACCGATTGCGTCGCGACGGGATTCACGCTTTTGAAATCCTCGTCGGTTAGCACGACGTACTGGCCTTTTTCGTATTCGTAGCCCTTGACGATCTCGTCCCATGGAACCGGCTTACCGTCAACGCTGCAGGTGCGTTCGTATTTGATGCGCCCTTCATCCTTCGCGTGTAACATGTTGAACGAGAGATCGTTCGACTGAATCGCGGTGAAGAGTTTCACCGGGATCGTCACCAAGCCGAAATTGATTGCGCCCGACCAAATTGCATGTGCCATAGCCTTCGTATTCTACCCAAGGTTGCGTCGGAGCGCACGCCCTCCGATATTTCGTGGGAGCCACCGGCGCCCACCACTAGATATAGTTGCTAAGCGGGGGCTGCGAACGAGCGGCGCGCCCGGGCGATCGCCGCCTCGAGCCTCTGAGGGCGCCAGAGCTTTCCCCCCCAGAGGTCTCCGTCTTTTTCGAGGCGCTTGAAAATCGTGCGCATCCGATAGGCAACGAACGCAGCCTCGGGGAGCGCGTCGGTACGCTTGCGTGTAAGGGCCTCCACTTCGCTCCAGTCGAGCGGCGTCGATACCGGGGCGCCGTCGCGGGCGCGCAAGGAGTATGGAGCAACGTAGGTTTTGCCGCGGCCGACTTGGACGTAATCGAGATAGACGGCTCGATCGTCGCGCTTCTTGATCGTGCGCTCCAACGTCACCTCGGGCCCGCATACCGCGCTCAACTGATGGGCGATCGCTTCCGCGAAAACCTTGATCGCGGCATAGCCGTAGCCCGCCTGCAACGGCACGACGACGTGCAGGCCCATACCGCCGGACGTTTTTACCAGCGACTGCAAGCCGATATCCTGGAGCGTCGCGCGCAACGCTACGGCGACGCGCGCCAGCGTTTTGACGGTGCAACGCTCGCCGGGATCGAGATCGAAAAAAGCAAAGTCGGGATCGTCGATGCTCCCGATGCGCGACGTCCATACGTGGAGAATCAGCGCTGCCAAGTTAGCCACGAAAACGAGCGTCGGCTCGTCGTTGCAAACGATGTACGTAATGCTCTTGCCGCTCTCCGAAGACGATGCGTCGAATCGTTCCACCCAATCGGGCGTGCCTTTGGGCGCCTGTTTTTCAAAAAACGATTCCTCGTCGATCCCATTGGGATAGCGCTGCAACGTCAACGGACGGCCGCGCAGATGCGGTACGATCTGGGGCGCGACGCGCAGGTAGTAATCGATCACGTCGCCTTTGGTGAACCCATCTCTTGGATAGAGGACCTTCGTCAAATTAGAAAGCGAGAGCGTGCGCGAGCCGACCCGAACGGAAACTCGCGGCTCGCTCATGCCGTTTTCGCCTTCGCCACTTCTTTGCGCACGTCGCGGGCGTCTTTATCCAGACGCAGCCCGAGAAACGCGGGTTGCCGCAAGTGCCCTTCGTGAGTCCACTCGGAGAATCGCACTTGCGCCACCAGTTCGGGCTTGACGAAGTGCGCGGGCGTATTCGCCCGCACTTCGTCCGCAAACGGGGATGTTTTGCGTTCGATTTGTTGAAGCTGTTTGCTCAAGTCCGCGAGCGAACGGGCGGTAAATCCGGTACCCACGTGCCCGACGTATTCGAGATCTTTGCCGTCGTACACGCCCAGCAAGAGGGCGCCGAAACCGTGGCGTCCGGCCCGCGGCTCGGTCCAGCCGCCGATCACGAATTCTTGCTCTTCGAGCGCTTTGATTTTGTACCAGTCGCGCGTGCGGCCCTCGCGGTACGTAGACGAACGCTTCTTGGCAATGATGCCCTCGAGATGATTGTGTGCGGCGCGTTCGTAGAGCGCGATACCGGTGCCGACCACATGTTTGGAGTAGAGCACAACGCTATCTTCGCGGATCAGACCCTCGAGTACGTGCTTGCGCTCTTCGAGCGGCAATTTGCGCAGGTCGCGGCCGTTCGCATACAACACATCGAATGCCGCGAAGGTGAGTTGCGCGGGCTTGATACCGTGCTGCTGCAAGCGGCTGAAATCGGAGCGGCCTCGGGCGTCCAGGCTCACGATTTCACCATCGACAACGATCGGCGTACGGGTAAACGCCTGGCTTAGCGCGCGAAGATCGGGGAAGGTTTTAAGCAGGTCGCCGCCCTTGCGCGAAGTTAACGAGAGCTTGCCGTGCGCATCGATCGTGCAGATGGCGCGGTACCCGTCCCACTTGATCTCGAACAGCCAGTCGTCGCTATCGAACGGCGCATCGATCAGGGTTGCGAGCATGGGCGATTCCACGTCCGGCAAGGGGTCGGCATGCGACGGTGGATCCGCGTCCTTTCGCGATTGCCACGTCTTGGCTTTTGGGTCGGCCGCGATATCCGCCAGCGTCTTGCCGCTCTTGACCGATTCCGGGTGCGCGGCGGGATCGTAGTCAGGATCGGCCGCGTCGTCGTCATCTTTGATGAGCAGCCACGGTTCGCCGTTCTCGCCTTCGCGCGGTTTAATGCGAACGAACGTGAACAGACCGTGCAGTTTCTTACCGGAGAAACGCACTTTGATTTTGCCGTCGGCGATTTCGCGCACCGGGTCGGAGCCTTCGGCTAGCGTATACGTTCCACGGTCCCAAACGATGACGCTACCCGCGCCATATTGTCCGGCGGGGATCGTGCCTTCGAAATCGCGATACGCGAGGGGATGATCTTCCACGTGCATGGCTAGCCGACGCTCGCCCGGCGCCAGCGTCGGCCCTTTCGGCACCGCCCAAGAGGCCAAAACGCCGCCGGCTTCGAGGCGCACGTCGTAATGTAAGTGCGACGCGTGATGCATCTGTACCACGAACCGCAACCGTTTTGACGCTATAGCACGTGCCGCCCCGGGTTCGGGCGTCTTCGCAAAATCGCGCTTCGCAATATAGGCAGCGAGCGGCTCGCTAAGCGAGCTCGCTCGTGCCCCTCGCGCGTCTTTGCGCATCGTAGCTATTGACGTCCTATATGCGCGCGCCGCGCCCGGTAATCAGATTGATGACCAATAATACCAATGCGATCACCAAAACGATGTGGATGAAACCGCCCAGTAAGTGGAACGAGAGCCCCACCAGCCAGAAAATGAACAGTATGACGATGATCGCCCAGAGTAGCCCGCCCATTATTGGCCCCCGCCGTTTCCGCTCGTTGTCGTGGTGCTTTTCTGCGTCTGGCTCTGCGGCTGCGCCTGTCCGCCGGCCGGCTGCGTGGTGGTCGTGGTCGAATTGGTCGTGCTCGTCATCGTCCACGGATGCCAGACGAAGAGTGCGATAAGGATGGCCGCCACAACGACGACCGTAATTCCGAGCGCCGCAGCACTCGATCCACTATTTTCCTTGATGATGACCGGATCGGTATTATTCATTTCATGCTCCTGCAGAGATTCGGAATCTAACCCCGGTTTCTTTCCCGAATCAAGGCAAGCGTAAACCCGTATCGCGAAGAGGGGGGGTGTGATGATCTGGAGTCTTTTGGGCGTCGGCCTCTGCGTGGCGTTGGCTGCGGCGGCATGGTTCCGCAGCCGCAGCGGCGGGGGGTATTACGACGCGAGCGTGTACGGCATGACGGCGGCGACCCATCGGCGCTACGCGATCGTAGCCCTGGGCCTAGCCGCCCTGTTCGCCGGCATCGCCGCGACCGGCGCTACCGCAATTCTCATCCCCACTTTTGCGGCTTTTGCCCTCCTGGCGGTGTTTTATGGAACGTCCTTCCTACGGGGTTTTACCGACGATGACGACTGATTTCCATTTCTCGCCCCGCGCCAATCGCGCTAGCGAAATCGCGTGGATGCCCTGGGGCGAAGAGGCTTTCGCCCGCGCGCAACGCGAGCAGAAAGCGGTCTTGCTTTCCATCTCCGCCGTGTGGTGCCACTGGTGCCATGTTATGGACGAAACGTCGTACTCCGATCCGGAGATCATCGCAGCGATCAATCGTGATTTCGTTCCGGTTCGCATCGACAACGACGAGCGCCCCGATATCAACGCTCGTTACAACATGGGCGGTTGGCCGACGACGGTATTTCTCGCAGCCGACGGCACGACGATTACCGGTGCCACCTATCTCGCGCCACCGCAAATGCATCGCGCGCTCGCGGAAATCGCCCGGTTCTACCGCGAGCAACGCGAAGATATTGCCGCCCGCGCGGCCGAGCTGCGTTCGCGCAGCGGCAGCTACGAAGCCAGCGCCGTCGCAGATCTCAACCAAAGCATGGTCGCGCACGTAGTGGACGACATCGCCGCAGGCTACGACGCCGAGTACGGCGGCTTCGGCGAAGCGCCGAAATTTCCGCAACCGGAAATGCTCGAACTCTTGCTCGCGCAATGGCGCTATACCGGCGAACATCGACTCTACGAGATGGTCGCGCGAACGCTGCGGGAGATGTCGCGCGGCGGCATGTACGACCACGTCGAAGGCGGATTCTTCCGCTATTCCACGACGCGTGACTGGTCGGTTCCGCATTTCGAAAAGATGGCCGAAGACCACGGCGGCCTCTTACGCGTGCTCGCGCAGCTCATGCTCTGGGCGCCGACCGACGACATCCGTATCACCCTGAAATCCGCGCTGGGATACGTCCGAACCGTGCTGCTGGATCCGTCGACGCATCTCTTCGCCGGCAGCCAAGACGCGGACGAAGAGTATTTCTCGCTGCCGATCGACGAACGCCGGAAACGTACCGCACCGTTCGTAGACCGGCGAGCGTACACCA
>DATKQG010000040.1 GCA_035532835.1 Candidatus Dormiibacterota bacterium | reverse complement strand
GCAGATTTTCAACGCCGCGCCCTATCTGGACGCCTCGGATAAGAGCAGCCCCGCGCACCGCGTCCTTTCGATCGATTCGCCCAGCCAAGGCGTCGGGACGACGACGGTTTTCGGCCACACCTTCACCACCACCGGGTGGCTCGGCTGGACCGACGACGGCATGGGCTCGCAGGGCGCGCGCGCCTTCCCGGGGTGGATCACGATTCCGGCCTACCAAGATCTCGCCGACGGCCGCCGCTGGCATTTCTTCTTCGCCTGGGTCGCATCGGTCTGCTGGCTTGCCTGGCTCGTCTCGAGCGCGCTGAAGGGCAATCTCGCCGAGATGATCTTGCGACCGAGCGATATCCCGAAACTGTGGCCGATGCAAGCGTACTACCTCAAGCTGCGCAAAGAGCCGCCGCCGCACGGCACCTACAATCCCTTACAGAAAGCCGCATACACATCGATCGGCTTGGTGATCACGCCGCTGGTCGTCCTCACGGGCCTCGCGCTTTCGCCCGGCATCGATGCGATCGCCGCGCCGCTCACGTGGCTCTTCGGCGGGCGCCAGTTCGCGCGCTTGTGGCACTTCGCCGGCATGCTGCTGCTGATCGGGTTCTTCGTCGTGCACACCTTTCAAGTGGCGACGCAAGGCCTCATCAACCAAATGCGCTCGATGGTTACCGGCTGGTATCGTTTGGGCGAACACGACGGAGTCGGCCCATGAATCGTAAACTCTTCCTCGCAAGCAGCATCTCGTCGGCACTCGCGGCGTGTTCGCCGATCGGCACCGCGCTCAATAACAATGCGGGCTTCCATCACTTCTTGGGCTCGGCCGAGCGCCTCAATCAAGCCCTTATCGGGACGCGTGGCCTCGCCCGCGAGTATCCCGAATCGGCGATCAGCAGCGTCTATCGCATCGACAGCCTGCCGACCCCAACCAGCGCGCGGTATACGGATCTGCTCGCCGGTGATTTCCGCGGCTACCGCCTCGTCGTCGACGGCGCCGTCGATCGCAAGTCCACCTATACGCTCGCGCAATTGCGCGCGATGCCGCAACAAACGCAGATCACGCGCCACGACTGCGTCGAAGGATGGAGCGTCATCGGTAAATGGAGCGGCGTCCGCCTGGGCGACATCGTCGCCGCCGCCCAACCGCGTGCCGATGCGCGCTACGTCGTCTTCCACTGCTTCGACCGCGACGACCAGGGCACGCAGTACTACGAGAGCCTCGATATGCATCAGGCGATGCATCCGCAAGCGCTGCTGGGCCTGCGCCTCAACGGCGCGGACGTCGATGCCGATCACGGCGCCCCGGTGCGCCTGCGCGTTCCCACGCAACTCGGCTACAAGAGCGCGAAGTGGATCTCGCGCATCGAGGTCGTCGGCAGCTTTGCCAACATCGAGGGCGGCCACGGCGGCTACTGGGAAGACCAGGGCTACGAATGGTACGCGGGCATTTGACGAGCGCGTTTCTTGCCGCGGATTGCGTTTGGTGGCGGGTGTTTGGTGGCGGGGTAGGCTACACCGTTGGGACGGGGACGCCCGCTTTTTTCACATCGTGTGAAAAAAGCTGCTCCGTTCGTCGTCGCTCCCGCCATCCTGGCTCCGCTCCTCCCTCACAGGCCCCGCCCCAACGGCGTAGCCTACCCCGCCACCAAACAGACGCAATCAGAACGCTCCTGAAATATAGCGGTGGGTACTCGTGCTTGGTGAAAGGACGTTTCCGGGCGACGACGCATTTCGCGATATTGCGCGATCGTGCGCGGTATTAGGAGAGAGAAGTTTATGCGTCGTTCCGCCGTTACGTCGATGCTTGCGGTTGCTGCTCTCGTCGGGTTGGTCGGGTTGGGCCGTGCGGCCGAACCGCCGCATGTTACGTTTGTGCCGAAGGCGCCGGGTACCGTGACGCAGAGTCAGCTCGTGTATCTGAGCGGCGAAGGGATGCAGAGCCAGTGGCGCGGGGTCGCGAGCAAAAAGTACCTGGGCGCCTCGAGCGGCACGAAGTTCTATCAGTGGTATCTTTCAATCTACGCGATCGACGGATCGACGTATCATCTCAAGTACCGTTCGCCCGGTAACGGCGGTCCGCTGGACGTTGTTGAAGAGGCGCCAGGTTCTTCCATGTGGTTTCCCATGCAAGATCTCTCCATTGTCGGAGCGGCGGAATTGATGCAGCCCAGCGTGCAACAGTTGGTGGTGCACTCGCATCAGACGGGCGCCGATTGTGGGACGGCGCACATTTCGGTTTTGGGATACGACAACGCGAGCGGCAAGGTCGTGCCTGAAGTGGTCGTGGACAATGGCTGCGAACTCCAGGCGAAAATCGTGCATGGCACGCACGGCGATACACTGTCGCTAACGGGGCCCTACTATGGTCCGAAAGCGGCGTTGTGCTGCCCGACGAAACCGAAGGCGACCGCGACGCTCGCGTATAGAAATGGAAAGTGGGTCGAGACCCCGCGGTATTTCGATCTCTACGTCAAACGCTTTCCGGCGTTCTAGCGCGGGGCTAACCGCGCGGAGCTAGACTTCGCATTCGGCTGGGATGACGGCGGCGGCGGATTGGTGTTGGGAGAGGGCGATGAAGATGCCCACGATTACCAGTAGCGAGCCGCCGAGTTCGCGTAGGGTGAAATGCTCTCCGCCGAAAGCGACGCCGACTGCGACGGCGATCACCGGGATGATGAGCGATGAGAGCCCGACGATCCATGCGGCGATCCGTTGCAGCACCCACATGTTGAGGAAGAACGCGATGCCGCTCCCCAGGAGCGCAAGGTAGAGCAGCGATACGATCGACGGCGCGCTGAATGCGGCGTGCCAGTTCGGGTGCTCGAAGGCGATGCCGGTTGCGCCGACCGCGATGCCTGCAATCAGCATGGCGGGGGGTAGCGTGAGCAGCGGTGCGTGCCGCGAATGGCGCTTCGCGTAGACGTTGGCGAAGGCGGAACTTGCGGCGGCGCCGATGGCGGCGAGCGCGTAGAGCGGCGAGCCCTGCACTTGCGAAGCCAGCGAAATGAGTGCCACGCCTGCAAATGCGACCAACGCGCCCACCCAGATGCGCGGCGTCGTGCGCTCGTTTACGAGTGCTTGGCCCATGCCGAACATGAAGAACGGCAGCGTCCCGAACAGCACCGCGACAAGCCCGGAATCCAGGCGTGTCTCGGCAGTATACGTGAGCACGTAATTTAAGCCGAACAGCATCACCGCAAGCACGAGCACCAGCTTCCACGGTACCTCGGAGAAGCGCCGTAGCTCCCCGCGCATCGCGGCGACGGCGTACAGCGCCAAGCCTGCGATGAGGAATCGGAATCCGACGCCGGTGATCGGCGGGATGTAATGCAGGTTGACTTTGATGACGAGCCAGGTCGTTCCCCAGATCGCGCACATGCCCGCATACGACAGAAAGACCGCGCTCCGCGCGCTTGCGATGGGCGCTGCCATTACATGCGGAAGATGCCGTAATGCGTCGTCGGGAGCGGCGCATTTGCGGCGGCATCCAAACCGATGGCGATCGCGCGACGGGTATCGAGCGGGTCGATGATGCCGTCGTCCCAGAGCCGCGCGGTGGAGTAGTACGGGTTGCCTTCGCTCTCGTATTTAGCGAGGATCGGCGCTTCGAACTTATGGCGTTCGTCGTCGGTCATGGCGCCCTTTACGGTGGAGAGCACGCTGGCCGCCTGCGGGCCGCCCATCACGCTGATGCGCGCGTTCGGCCACATCCAGAGCTGGCGCGGCGAATACGCGCGCCCGCACATGCCGTAGTTGCCGGCGCCGAAGCTGCCGCCGATGACGACGGTGAATTTCGGCACCTCGGCGCAAGCGACGGCCGTCACCAATTTCGCACCGTCGCGCGCGATGCCGCCGTTTTCGTAGGCTTTGCCGACCATGAAGCCGGTGATGTTCTGCAGGAAGAGCAGCGGCGTTCCGCGCTGCACGCAGAGTTCGATGAAGTGCGCGCCCTTGAGCGCGCTCTCGCTGAACAGGATGCCGTTGTTGGCGATGATGCCGATGGGGTGGCCTTCGATGTGCGCGAACCCGCACACGAGCGTGGTGCCGTAGCGCGCTTTGAATTCGTGAAATTCCGAATCGTCGACCAGGCGCGCGACGACCTCGCGCACGTCGTACCCGGTGCGGCTATCCGACGGGATGATGCCGTAAATATCGCGCGGATCGTATTTCGGCGGGCGTGCTTCTTGGCGGTCCCATTGCTTGGGCAATTCGCGGTGCAGGTTGCGGACGATTTCGCGGACGATGCCCAGCGCGTGGATATCGTCGTTGGCGAGGTGATCGGCTACGCCCGAGATACGCGTGTGCACGTCGGCGCCGCCGAGCTCTTCCGCCGTAACCTCTTCGCCGGTAGCGGCCTTGACGAGCGGGGGTCCGCCCAAGAAAATCGTGCCGTTGCCTTTGACGATCACCGTTTCGTCGCTCATGGCGGGGACGTACGCGCCGCCCGCGGTGCACGAGCCCATCACGGCCGCGATCTGCGGAATGCGCTTGCCCGACATGCGCGCCTGGTTGTAAAAAATCCGCCCGAAATGGTCGCGATCGGGAAACACGTCGGCCTGCAGCGGGAGAAACGCGCCGCCGGAATCCACCAAATAGATGCACGGAAGATGGTTTTGCTCGGCAATTTCTTGCGCGCGCAGATGCTTCTTTACCGTCATCGGGTAGTATGTGCCGCCTTTGACGGTGGCATCGTTGGCGACGATGACGCAGTGTTGCCCTTCCACCACGCCGATACCGGTGATGACGCCCGCGGCCGGCGAATCGCCTCCGTACATACCGTTCGCCGCCAGCGCGGAGAGCTCCAAGAATGCGGAACCGGGGTCGATCAGCCGATCGATGCGCTCGCGCGCCGGGAGTTTGCCGCGTTTACGATGTTTGGCGACCGCTTCGGGGCCGCCGCCGGAGCGGACGGCGAGCAGTTGCTCGCGGAGGTCGTCCACCAAACCCTCGATGCGCGAGGCATTCTTCGCGAAGGATTCGGAGCGCCGGTCGAGGCGCGATTCTATCAGGGCCATCGGCCGCGCATTTCGGCGGCCTGCCCGCCGGGCCTCTCCCTAAGGAAACGATGAACCCCAGCTTAAGCGCGCGTTAGACCTGCTCGCGAGGGCGATACAACGCCGCGAGCTTCCGTTACTCTAGCACTATGGCTACGATCGCAACCGCACAGGTCCGCCCGGCCGGGCATATCGAGGTATCGAACGCGCTCGCGCCCTATCGAGGTGCGCTCGATCGGCGCTCGGCGGCGCACTTGCTGCGCCGCGCCGGTTTCGGCGGCACTTCGCAAGAGATCGCGCGGTACGCAGCGATGTCGCCCAGCTTTGCGGCAGAAACGCTAACGCACTTCGCGGATACGAGCCGGCTTCCGTCGCCGCCGGACGTGTACGACCCGCGCGCGGCGATTTTTGCGCTGCGCGGCGAGTTACGCGGAGCCGATAGCACGGCCAAGCGTCAAGCTCGCCAGAGCATCCGTCGCGAGATGGTGCGCTCGATTCTCTCGCTCCAAAACTGGTGGCTCGGCCGGATGCTCGCCACTCCGGCACCGCTGCAAGAGAAGATGACGTTCTTTCTGCACGGCCATTTCACGACCGCCGCCATTCAAAAAGGCGTGTGGCCGACGTACGTGTGGCAACAGAACCAGCTCTATCGTTCGAACGCGCTTGGAAATTTGCGCGATCTGACCCTTGCGGTGAGCAAGGATCCGGCGATGTTACTCTACCTCGACAATGCGCTGAACAATAAAGCCCATCCGAACGAAAATTACGCCCGAGAGTTGATGGAACTCTTCACGCTCGGGCACGGGAATTATACGGAAGAAGACGTCCGCCAATCGGCGCGCGCCTTCACCGGCTGGAGCCTGAATCGCAAAGCCGGAACGTTTTTCGATAATCGGCGGATCCACGACGACGGCGTGAAGACGTTTCTAGGCCGCAGCGGCAATTTTGACGGCACCGACATCGTGAATATCATCTACCAGCAGGCCGCTTGCCCGAAGTTCTGGGCGGAGAAGCTCTTAAGCGCGTTCGTTTACGGCAATCCCGAACCCGAACTCATCGAGCAGGTGGCCGCGCTGATTCATCGCCACGATTATACGTTGGCGCCGGTGATGTCGACGTTGCTGCAAAGCAACGTGTTCTACTCCGAACGCGCGTACCGCGCGTTGGTAAAGAGTCCGGTCGAATACGTCGTCGGGACGCACAAAGCGTTTGGCTTGGCCGCCATCGTCCCGGGGTCGCTCCCGGCCCTGCGCGCGATGGGGCAAGTGCT
>DATKQG010000039.1 GCA_035532835.1 Candidatus Dormiibacterota bacterium | reverse complement strand
AGAAGTTTGAGCCAGCCAGCCTACGTGCGTAATCGCGAACGCGTCCGACATATTACAAGATCGGATTAGGTAGCCGTAGATGCCGAGTAAATGGGGCTTGATGGGATTACTTGAAAGATTATTAGGAAGAGCCAAGCCGCGAGTTTCCCTTGAGCACGCGCTCGTTCCAGCGGCTGGCGATGCTGGTTGGGAGCGGCTAGAGCGGTGCGTCGCAAGCGAACCACTTTCGCGATTTGACGCCAGCGAATATGCTTCAGACGATAGCTCGCGTTGCCACTGGCGATTTCGCCGATGGTGCTCTGCGTTGGCCTCGCCGCGCTTGCGCCCCGCGTGCGAGGTCGCGCGAGGGTCTTTGCCCGCTGAGGCTTGCGCTGCGAGGGCTTTGCGAGCCGCGGCGATCGCGCGGAGGCCACGCTCTTTGCGCGCTTGCGGTAAGCACGCTTCGCAGTAGCGGCGCCTGCGCTTCAAGACGGGCTCCCCGCATGAGGCGCACGCAATGGGATTGACTGCGAGGCCTTCGACCTGGGGCGCGCGCCACGCTTTGCTCGCGTACGGTCGCGCTTTCAAAGGGTTGCGAAGCGTTACGGCAAGCGGTGATAGAGTGGATATACGCCGATGTGCTCGTGGCGTGCGTCGGCCGACGCGTCAGCCGAACTGCTCTAGCGCATCTAACAGCGCGCGCACATCGGTGGCAAGCCCTCTCCCTGTGTCGTTGCAGCGGAGAAGTTGTGTGAGCCGACTTCCATGCCTAAAACGAATGCAGCTACACCCACCGTGGCCGCCAGGATCGTGAAGACGAGCGTCTTGATATCGGTATTCATTTCGAGCGTCCTTTCCAGCCGCAAAGATGACTAGTGGCGCGGACGCACTGCCGTTCTGCCGCAACAGCGTATTGCTCGCCAGCGACGTAGCCAGCGGCGTTCGCGTTGTGGTCGCCCCAGTGCAACGCCATATTGAATGTGAGCGCAACGAAGGCTGCGGCAAAAATGGCCAAGACGATAACAGCCTGGCCTGGCGTCTTCCACTTTTTGAGTTTGGCATCGGCGTCGGCGATAAACTGTTTCGCACTCGTCGCGATTGCGGTGACAGTCTTTTCCGTCGGTTCGGCGATCTTCGTGGCCGCCGAGGCGACGACGGCTCCAGCGATCGCGGAGCCGAGATCAGCACGCCACTGCGCATTGAGTTCTTGATGAATCGCGGCGGCGATCGCGCTGGCGATGCGCGCTTCGAGCGCGTCGGTCGCTTCGCGCGTTGACTGGACCGCGATCGCGGCAACCGCGCCGATAATCCAATCTGGCGAATCGGACGTCAGGTGGAGCCGCATGGCAATGGTGTCGAGTTGTGATTCGAGCGTCGTGCCGCGCACGGCATTACGAACCAGGTCATATGCTAGACTCATTGTGGTACCTCTGCTTTCATGGGTGCGAGGCCGAGAAGATCCCTGACCTCGTCGATAGCCGCCGTTGCACGGCGGAGCCAGTAATGGACACGGCCGCGATCGAGCACACCAAGACGCTCGGACGTCGGTGCGTCGAAGAGTCGTAAGCGGTGCCAAGCGATGCGGGCTGCGATGCGTGGTTCGAGACGCGGAAAGATGATCTCGCAGCCCCGCCCGGCGACTAGGGCTGCGCGCGTCTTCGAGCAGCGCCAATCGGCGAAGTCCTCGTAATCACCGAAGCCTTCATTTACGACGGCAAGAATATTCGCATCGGGCAACCAGGCCTGCACGTCGCGTACGTCGCCCCACGTCTCACGATACGGCGTTATGCAACAGAGGATCGTCGGGTCGAAGCCGGCGCGCCGTACGATCTCGAACAGATCGGTTTCATCGGCCAGCGCCTTCAGGGTGCCGAGGCTTCCGCCCGGCAGATCGATCAGCACGTCGCGACGATGAGCGAGCACGTCGGCAATCGCATCGCGCGAGCGCACGTCCTGGTGCCAATCTATGGCGAGCACGCCGCTCTCGATGGATTGCACCCGGAGGATCTCACCTTCGGCGTCGCGGTCGCCAAGGTGCCGAAGGAGGCCCCCGACACCCGCGTCCGCATCGACGATGACGCAGCCGGTGTTCTGCCGACGATGCTGCTCGCCGATAACCTTCGCAACTGTGGTTTTCCCGATACCGCCTTTGTTCGAGGGAACGAGAACGAGACTTCGCATCATTCTGCATCACCTCGAAAGCCTGCGTGGCTCGGCGTGGGAATCTGCGACGCCTTCACCGGCGGTACGGTGGTAGGGCTACCCCTCCCCTTCACCCCGGTTTTCCGTGGTGCGTCGACCTGCGCACGACGCGTCTTGCGCTGCGACGTTCCGCCGGGGTTCACCGCACTCTTTGGGTAGAGCCTCGCCAGAACGACGCGCAGGTATTCACGCGAGTACGCGATCCCGGATCCAGCCAGGATATCGGCGATCTTGCTATCGGACATACCGCGAGAGCGCGCGGAGAGAATCTGCGGTTCAAGGTGACGCAATACGATCGCGACGCAAGACTCTCTGGGCCCCAGCACCACTTGCACCGCGTCCAGTGCTTCAGCCGCCTTCGGGACGTGTTGTAAGACGCGCATCAAGTGCACATCTCGAGCGTTTGGATCTTCGGGTTCGTTTGCGCTCGTCGGAGTGTTGCGGTCTACCATCTGCTGCGTCGTTCCTGTGATATTTGGGCCACCATACGGGCGGCATCGGTTGTATCACAGGGCGACGGTTCCGGGACCCGTTCGCCGTAAAGTCGGAGCGTGATGCTCTCGACCCCGGAATCAGATGTTACCATTATACTGCATTGTCAGCGGTATCTCCTGCCTGACTCGTCGCTCCGATTCCCGATGATCGTTGACGATGTTCAGCCGAGATTCAACGCAATATTCACTCGCTATTCAGCCGCGATGCCGATGCGCTTCGTTTGCAAGGCTTCCGTCATACGCGATGTTCGTGCGACGATTCAACTTACGAGGAGGGGTACACGGGCAGGATGGTGCCTGCGGCGCACCTGCCCGACTCACGAAAGGAGGCAAAATGTCAAAGCGCATCAATCGAACGACCGTCGAACTCGGCTTACGCGTGCGCGCCGAAGTGAAGGAGCGTGTCGAATCCGAAGCCGCGCGCTACGGATTATCGGTCAGCGCGTACGTCTCCGATCTCATCGTCGGGCGCGAGTCAAAACCGAAGGTCGGCGTGGAACTGGGACCGCTGGTTCTGCTCGGCCAGCGCGTCGTCGCAGCCATTTCAGCGCTCCCGAACGTCCCGGCCAACGAGAGCGTGCGCGTCGACATGGCAGAGATGCGCCGCAGCATTTCCGACGCGCTGCTGGCTCTTCGTACGACCTACTACGACGCGCCGCTCGACGAGCGACGCACGGAACGGTGGTCTGGATGAACGCCAAGATTTGCGCCGGTCCAAAGACTGGTGCTGGCTCCGCGCGCGGTGCCGTTCGCTATGCCCTGGGGTACTCGCTCGGCTCGCACGAGCACGACCTCGCAGCAACCCCGGAGGAGCGCAAAGAGGCGTTCCACGCGCTCTTGGCAGCGGCTTCGGAACGCGACGACTTTGGGGTTGGCGTCGTGTTTTCTCCGGCCCAGGGGCGAGGCGTCAGGCCGTCTTCAGTCTATGCGAAAAACGTCGCGGCGCTCGCGACTGCGGACATCGAGATGGACGCGCTTGCGGCGATCGCGACGAGCCGCAACGTCCGGGAATCGGCGATCCATTTTGTCTTCAGCGTCAACCCTGAAGAATCGAAGACCACCTCCGACGAGCAAATCATCCGCGCCGCCGAGATGGCGATAGCAAACGTCGGACTCGGTTCGCATGCCCAGGTCTACAGCGTCCATCGTGATACACCGCACGCGCACGTTCATGTCGTCGCCGCAGCCGTGAATGTCCACGATCTCAAGGTCTGGGAACGGAACCGCTGCCGGTC
>DATKQG010000038.1 GCA_035532835.1 Candidatus Dormiibacterota bacterium | reverse complement strand
TACGTCGAGGCGTTCAACGGCTTCGTATTACCGATCGTGCTCTGTTTCTTGCTCGTTCTCGTCAACGATAAACGCGTGATCGGCGAGCGGCACAACCGGCCGCTCGGAAATATCATCACGGTCGCTTTATCGCTGGTCATCGTGGCACTGGGTATCTGGATGACGATTACCACCATCACGCATCCCGGCACCTAAGTCGTAGGTGACGACTTGGGCTAGGCGTACCGTTGAAGCGATGCGCCCGAGCCAAATCCTCGCAGCGGCGACGCTATTGCTGCTTACCGCCTGTGCCGCCCCGCACTTTCGTGGCACGGCGCTCGTCCCGGTGCGCGCGGCTCCCCCGATCTCACTAACCGATAGCTCCGGAAGCGCTTGGCAGCTCGCCGGCCAAACGGGCAAAAACGTTGCGCTTTTTTTCGGCTACACGCACTGCGCCGACACGTGCCCGCTCGCCCTTGCCAAGCTCGTGAAAGCGCGAACGCTCGCCGACCCGGCGGGAACCCGCTGGGAGATTGCGTTCGTCACGGTCGACCCCGAACGCGACACGCCACCGGTGCTGGCAGCGTACCTAAAGCGGTTCGGCGGCGATATCGTCGGCCTTACCGGTTCGCAGCCGGCCATCGCGAGTGTCGAGCGCGCCTACCATGTCTGGGCGCAGAAGATTCCGGGCAAGCGTGCCGGAGGCGACTACGGCTACGATGAAGCGCACGCCTCGGTGATCTTCCTCATCGACGCCCATGGCAACCAACGCGTCTTGCAGGATGCGAGCGATAGTGTTGCGTCGCTCGCGCACGATATGCGACTCTTGAACGAATGATCGCCGCACTCGCGTTCGCCCTGGCCTTATTTCCGATGCACGGCGTGGTGCTCGGCACGATGCCGGGCGACCGTGTGGTTATTCGCAACGACGCCGTGCCGCTGACGCTGCCTCAAGGCGACCGCGTCTACCGGCTCGCTCCCAAGATCGCGGTACGCGCGAACGTCGGCATCGACGGCTACGTCGATCGTTCGACGCAGCCGTGGACGCTTCGCTCGCCGATGGTCGCGGCGCCGTTCTCGCCGGGTCTGCCGGAGACCGGGCGCGTGATCGCGGTTGATGTCGGGAGCACGCTGCCCCATACGGAGCTCATCGACCAAGACGGCCGCCGCTTGCTTCTCGACCAAGCTTTCCGCGGTAAGGTGCTGTTGCTGAGTTTCGTCTTTACGCGCTGCCCGGATGCCACGCTCTGCCCCGCGATTAGCGGCAAGCTCGCCTACATGCAGTCGCACTTGGACCCGGCGAAGTTTGCGATTGCGGAGATCAGCCTCGACCCGCAGTACGATTCCCCCGCGATCCTGCAGCGTTATGGCGCCACCTACGGCGCCGATCCGAAGATCTGGTCGCTCCTCACCGGGACCGGCTCCTCGATCCAGCGCGCGCTCGACCAATTCGGCATCAATTCGCTGCGCGTCAGCTCGAACAACTTCATCCATAACGACAAGCTGTTTCTGGTTACCCCTCAGGGGCGCGTCGCCTACGTCGTGGATACGGCCGGGTGGGACCCCAGCGGCGTGATGGCCGAGGCCCGCAGCATCGCGGGCATGGAGAGCAACCCCTTCGAGCGGGCGAAGCTCTCGCTGCTCGCGGGCGTGGTTGCCATGTGCGGCGGCAGCCAGTACGCGGGGATAGTCTTTCTCGAGCTGGGGCTGGTGCTCATCATCACGATCCTGGTCACCTATGCCCTCTGGCGGGTGGCCCGCGTGCTCTGGCGGACGGAATAGCAGCCGCAGGAGGCGGTCGCGCGCTAAACGGGTATAAGCCGAGCAACCGATGGCAGCACCGCGTAAACCGTTCGACCCGCCCACGCAAGAACAGCGTGCGTTTCTCGAACAGGCGATCGAGCAGTACGGCAAGGCGATCTACAACTTCGCCCTACGCCTGACCCACAACGAGGCGGATGCCCGGGACCTCACCCAAGAGGCCTTCATCCGCGTCTACCGGGCGTGGCGGAGCTTCGTCCCAGGCACGTCCTTCCTCTCGTGGGCCTATCGCATCGTCACGAATTTATACCGCGATGAACTTCGCCGACGAAAAGGACGTTATCAGGAAGAGATCCCTGAAGATAACGCCCCTCAAGCGTTCGGAGGGCAACGGCCCCTAGCCGTAACGCCGATCGACGAGTACGTCGACCGGCAGCTCAGCGAACCGATTTCGAAAGCGCTCCAGGCGCTCTCGGTAGATCAGCGACAGGTCGTGATCCTCGCGGACCTCGAGGAGTACAGCTACCAAGAGATTGCGGATATCGTCGGTTGTTCTATCGGGACAGTCCGTTCGCGGCTGCATCGGGCTCGCAGCCAGCTCCGCAATCTCATCCAGCACTATTCGGCGACATCAACATGAACGAACACCTCAACCACGACGACTTTATCGACTACCTGCACGGCGAATGCGCTCCGGGGCGCGATGCGGCTATTCTCGCGCATCTGAACGGATGCGAAGCGTGCACCACGGCCTACGACGAAGAGGCGCGACTCGGCGAGCTTCTGCGCGCGCATGCCAAACGCACCGAGCGCGAATTGCCGTACGGTATGAGCGCGAGCATTTGGGAGCGCATCGAACGCGAGCAAACCGCACAGCGTCCCGGGTGGGCGGGCGCCGTCGCGGCACTCCTGCGCCCGGCCATCGCCGTACCCGCCGCAGCGGCACTCCTCGTTGCCGCCTACTTCGGGGTGACGGCTCTACAGCACGGCCCGGCTCGGCCTTCGATCGAAGCAGCGTTCTACTTGAACGATCACGCCGCGCTCACGCGCACCGTGCCTTTTAGCGAAGGCGGCTCGGTCGTGCCCTCGACCCTGGCCAGCGATAACGTAGGCACCGATCAGCAAGCGATCGCGCTCACCGGCTCGACATCGGAATCGAATGGATCTCCGTAAGCGCGGTTTTCTCGTCTGCGCGGGCGCGCTCTGCGCGCTTGCGCTGACGCTTGGAGCTACCGCGCCGAAGCCCGCCTCCATTGCGCTGCTACGCGACGCGATGGATGCGCCGGCCCACATCTCGTACATCGGCGAAGTCCAAACGATGCGGATCGGCAAAAAACAATCGGAGGCTGCCGTCTACCGCGTCTATCATCGCGCGCCGAATTTGACGCGCCGATGGTATCTCGCACCGCAAGATCTCTACGGCGACTCGATCGTCTCGCGCGGCAAAACGACGTACTCGGTAGACATCAAACGAAAACGCATCGTCGTGACGCAAGACGACGCGAGCGACGACCAGGTCACCGAAGACGATAATTTTGGATTGCTCGCGAGCAACTATCGCGCGTTGGCGGAGCCGAGCGAATCGATCGCCGGCCGTCGCACCGACGTCATCGCCCTGGTGAACAACTACACCGGGCAGACGACGATGCGCGTCTGGATCGACGATGCGACCAAGCTGCTCCTACAGAAAGAACAATTCGCCCCCGACGGTTCGCTGGTCACCGAGATGCGGTATACCGCCATCCATTTTACCAATTCGATTCCGAACCAATTCTTCGCGATTCCATCGCACCTGCAATCGGTCAAAGGGCCGGACCCCGGCGAACCCAGCCAGGATTACACGCGCATCGTGAAAGCGGCGGGCTTCCAGGCGCGCAGTCCCAAGTATCTTCCCGACGGATTCTTCGCCGTAGCCGGCGACGTGATGGACGTACACGGTATTCGCACGCTCCATTTGCTGTACTCCGACGGCATCCGAACCGTCTCGCTGTTCGAGAACGCACGCGGCGCCGCGGTCGACCTCTCAGCCTACAAAGCAACCAAGATCACGATCGAGCACCACGATGCCGAATACGTGGTCGATGGCCCCACGACGTTGCTGACGTGGTCCGAGCAACACTTGCATTTCGCGCTCGTCGGCGAACTCGACCGCGCCGAACTCCAACGCATCGCCATCTCGGTCGTTCCGTAGCCGCTTCGGGCCGCTAGTCGCCCGAGAGATCTTCGATGCGATCCAGCAGTAGCGACTCGCGCGCGGGGATTGCGGATGCGTGCGCGCCGCTCGGCGCATAATCGCCGCGATCCACGCACCGCGCTATCAGCGCGATCGACGCTGCGAGCGCATCGATGTCGTAACCGCCTTCGAGAACGTAGGCTACGCGACCGCCGCAGAACGCTCCGGCCACCGCGCCGATGGCGGCGGCCAAGGCTCCGGCGGCTTCGACCTCAACCCCTAAATCGCCGACCGGATCGCCGCGAACGTAGTCGAAGCCGGCGCTGACGACGATGGCCGATGGGCGCAGCCGTCGCACGACCTGCGTCAACAGGCGCTCCCAAATGGCGACGAAAGCTTCGGTCGCAATCCCCCTTACCGGCAGCGGGACGTTTGCTATGAGCGCGTCACCCCGCATCTCGCTCTCTTGTCCGGTTCCCGGATAAGCCGGTGACGCATGCGTCGAGACGTACGAGAGGCCGTCGCCGGCGACGCTTTGCGTGCCGTTGCCGTGGTGGTAATCGAAATCGACGATCAACACGTCGCCCCCGTGCCGTGCTTGATATGCGCGGGCGGCGATCGCCGCGTTATTAAAGAGGCAAAAGCCCATACCGCGCGCGGATTCGGCGTGATGGCCCGGCGGTCGCACCAACGCGAACGCCGCCTCTCCCGCGGCCGCCGCATGCTCGAGCGCGACGATCGCACCGCCGGCTGCACGGCGTGCAATCGTTAGCGAGTGCGCGTCGACGACGACGTCGCCGGTGGAGAGATAGCGCGGCGTCTCCAGCGCGCCGATCTCTCGTTTGACCAATTCGAGATACGCCGCATCGTGCACGCGCACGATGTCGGCGTCGGTCGCGTCGCGCGCGGCGAGCGTGTGGTTCAAAAGCCCGCGCGCCCGTAAACGCGCAGCGACCACCTCCACGCGGTCGGGCGATTCAGGATGCCCGAGCCCGCGGAGATGGTCGCCGTAGATGTCGTCGGTGACGAAGCGCAACGAGGTTGCCGCCCGGCGGTTAGCCCTTCTTTTTCTTTGCGGGAACCGGCTTGGAGAGCTGCGCGATCGCGGCTACCACCTGCTTGTACAGGGGGCTACCGCGCTTCATCAGCGGCAGAACGCGGCGATACGCGTGGAGGGCCTTATCGCGCTGATTCGTCTGCTGGTACGCCTTACCGGCCATGAACAGGTACTCCGGCTGCGCCGTTAAGAACTGCGGAGCGGCCTTATCGAGAACGTCGAAGATCTGCGAGGCTTCCTTGTAATTCTTCAGCTCGAAATCCGCACCGGCGATGCACCCGAGCGTCTGGGGCGAACGCTGGATCTGGAAGCTCTTGCTGCAGGCATCGCGTTGTCCGGTGTAGTTGTGGGAGGCGAAATATGCCTGGCCCAAAAGGGCGAAGCCCTGCGCATTGGGCGCGGCAACGGTCAGACGCTTGAGATATCCGATCGCGTCGGTGATCTTATTCTGTCCGAGGGCTACCTGTCCGAGCGAGAGGAGCGCGGGGCCATTGTTCGGGTCGAGGCCGAGCGCCAATTGCCATTGCTGCTGCGCGCTAGTGATGTTCTTCTGCGAGGCAAAGTAATCGCCGTACGCGACGCGCGCCTGCGCGTTCTTCGGAAATTGGGCGAGCAGTTGTTGGAAGACGGCCGTCGCCTGGTCCGGCTTCTTCTCGCCCGAAAAGTACGCAGCCTTACGAACGAGGATCGCGACTTTTTCATCGTCGGTCGTGGCAGCCACGAACGCGTCATCGTAAGCCGAGGACGCGTGCGCATCGTCGTGCTGACGAGCGTAGAGATCGGCCTTGAGCGTGAGAAGATCGACGTCCTTCGGCGAGACGGCGATCGCGCGATCGACGGCCTTTAACGCCATGGGGATGTTGTTCTGTTGAGCCCACGTTTGCGTGATCTCGTAGAGCGGCTGCGGATCTTTCGGATCGAGCGCATACGCTTTTTCAAATTCCGCACGCGCCTGATCCCACTTCTGCTCCGCACCGTAGACGGCGCCCAGGGCGCTGTATGCCTGCGGCTCCTTGGGATTAAACGTGACGGCACGGTTCGCGATGCGCTCTGCGTCGGTCGGACGGTTCGTTCGGAGGTAGAGCGTCGAGAGTTCGCCGAGCACGCCCAGGTTTGTCGGGTCGAGATTGGAGGCTTGCTCGAGGTCGGCAACCGCGGCCGGGATATTCCCCAACTGCTGCTGTGAGTAGCCGTCGAGGTAGTACACCTGCGCGGTCTTATTTCCGAGCTGCAAGAGATGCTGCGTGACTTGCACGGCGAGATCGGGGCGATTGATCCCCAAGAATTGTCCCGCGAGTTCGACCAGCGCTTGCTGGTCGTTTGGATTCGCTTTGAGCTTGGCTTGGAGCCGCGGGATCGCGACGCTCGGTGGCTCGGGCGATGCGGTCGGCAGTGGCGACGGCGACGCCGACGGGGTCGGCGACGCGGCCGGCTTTCCTCCGAAGAGTCCGGCATCGGCGTGGGGCGATGTAGCGGCAATGGCGGCGGCAAAACCGAGAGCCATCAGAGCGGCGAGAGCGAATCGTTTCAAGACGTCGTTTTCCTTTTTCAACGTAACGAACGCGGGAACGCCCGCATTCGTCACGCCATGGGTGTTTTTTAAGCCTTCGAGGCTTGGATCAGCTTGGTGAGTTCCGGTACGATAGCAAAAGCATCGCCGACAACCGTCAGATCCGAGAATTCGGCGATTGGGGCTTGGCCATCTTTGTTGATGGAGACGATCGTTCCCGAGGAACGCATCCCGACTTTATGTTGGATCGCACCCGAGATACCGACCGCGACGTACAGGTTCGGGCTCACCGTTTTACCGGTCTGTCCGATCTGCAGGCTATACGGTACCCAGCCCGCATCGGCCGCCGCGCGCGACGCACCGACGGCACCGCCGAGCGCGTCGGCCAGCGGCTTGAGCAGCGTTTCGAAGGGCCCCGGGCCACCCAGGCCGCGTCCCCCGGCAATCACTGCCGGCGCTTCCTCGAGCGCCATCTCGCCGGTGCCTTCTTCTACATCTTTATCGACCGCGAGCGCGTAGCTCGCCCCAGCCGGCTTGGCCAGCGCGGCAATCGATGCCCCGCTGCCGCCCGAAACCGCCGCGAACGCATTCGGGCGCACCGTGGCGATGCCGTAATCGGCCGGCTTGAGCAGGCACGTGGTGACCGCGGCGCCGCCCATTTTCGGTGAAATGCAGGCGACCGTGCCGCCTTCGATGCGAAACTCGGTGACGTCGGCGCCGATGCCGGCATGCAGCCGTCCGACAAGCCGCCCCGCCACATCCCGCCCGGTGAGCGTGTTGGGCACGAGGATCAGCGCCGGGCCGACGGCCTTTGCGGCGGCTTCGAGATAGTCGATGACCGGATCGAGGAGAAAGCCGTCGACGTCGGCATCGTCGTTGACGTGCACGGTGTCGAGCGGGTAGGCCTTGAGCTTTTCGGCAAGCGCGGTTGAGCCCGCACCGACGACCACCGCATGCGCCGTGCCGCCGAGCGAATCCGCCAGGGTACGAGCCTGCGTGGCGAGCTCGAAGGTCACCTTGGGCGTTTGGCCGTTCTTGTGTTGGACGTAAACGATGACGTTCTTCATCAGACCAGCTTCTTTTCTTTAAGGAAATCGAAGATCGCCTCGGCGCCTGACGGACCGTCGGCAGCCTCAACGATGCGACCCTTGCCGCGAGCGGCGGGCGGCGCGAAGCCGAGCAACTCGGTCTTCGAGCCGGCGGTTCCGACCGGCTGATCCAGGCCGAGATCGCTCAGTGCGAGCGTTGCGATCGTCTTTTTCTTTGCGCCCATGATGCCCTTGAGCGAGGCGTAACGCGGCTCGCCGAAGGTTAGGGCGGTCGTGATCACGCAGGGCAGCGGCCCGTGCACGATTTGATAACCGGTGTCGGTCTCGCGTTCGATCTGCAGCTTGCCCTCGACCACCTCGGCCTTGCGCGCGTTCGTCACCAGAGGCAAGCCCAGGTATTCGGCCAGCGCACCCGGCACGGCGCCGGTGCTGCCGTCGTCCGTGAGACCGCCGACGATCAGAAGATCGAACGGCTGTTTCTTGAGCGCGTGCGCGATGGCGTAGGAAGACGCCCAAACGTCGCTGCCTTCGAGCCCCGCGTCCGTTAGGAGCACGGCATCGTCCGCACCCATTGCGAGCGCCTTGCGGAGCGTCTCTTTGAGCGACTCGGGAGCCATAGAGAACACGGTGACGGTCGAATCGCCGCCAACCTTTTCTTTGATCTGCAGAGCCGCTTCGAGAGCGTACTCGTCATAGGGATTCAACACCGTTTCTACACCGGTGCGAACCAGCCGCTTCGTCGCCGGATCGATGCGTTTTTCCGCATTGGGATCCGGCACAAGCTTGACCGTAACCACGATCTTCACGTGGACTCATGACCTCGTAAGCGTGTGGGGGGAACCCGGGCCCATTAGTGCCGGGCCGCGTCTCTCCCTGCTGATATCCCGACGAGTTTGCGTAGCTGCGACTAAGGGCGCAGGGTCTTGCGAGCCCGCGCATACTGCGGCGGGACGAAAACTTCGGCCCCAAGCTGGTCGGCGGCAGTCCAGGCCCATCGCGGGTCGCGCAGGAAGCCGCGCGCCAGTTCCACCATATCGGCATCGCCTTCGGCGACGATGCGCTCGGCGAGCTGGGGGTCGACGATCATGCCGACGCTCATCGTAAAGATGGCCGCCTGTCTGCGAATCTCCCGCGAGAACTCCACCTGGTAACCGGGGCCCAACGGGATCTGTTGATCGGGCGAGAGGCCGCCGGACGAGACATCGATGAAATCGCATCCGCGCGCTTTGAGCGCATGGGCGAAGGCGATCGACTGCTCGAGATCCCAACCGCCGGGCACCCAATCGGTCGCCGAGATCCGGACGCCGACCGGAGTATCTTGCGGTACGGCCGAGCGCACCGCATCGAAGAGTTCGAGCGGAAAACGCATCCGGTTTTCCAGCGAGCCGCCGTACGCATCCGTTCGCTGATTCGAG
The DNA here is from genome assembly GCA_035532835.1 of Candidatus Dormiibacterota bacterium. Classification (NCBI taxonomy): domain Bacteria; kingdom Bacillati; phylum Candidatus Dormiibacterota; species Candidatus Dormiibacterota bacterium. Next base: position 74,199 of record DATKQG010000038.1, on the reverse strand, counting down.
AGCGGCGAGAGGAATTGGTGCGCGAGGTAACCGTGCGCGAAATGCAACTCGATAACGTCGATGCCGATACGAATCGAACGCTCGGCCGAAGCCGCGAAATCGCGCTTGACCTTTTGTAAGCCCGCGTCGTCGAGCGCCATCGGAACGTCCCACGCGTCGAACGGAATCGCCGATGGTGCCACGGTCTGCCACTTATCGGGGCCGGTCACCGAGCCGTTGCCCTCCCATGGGGCAAACGTCGAGCCTTTGCGCCCGGCATGCGCGAGTTGGACGCCGACTTTCGCAGGCGTCCAACGGTGAATGTAGTCGACGACACGGCGCATCGCGGCTTCGTGCTCGTCGCCGTAGAGGCCCAGGCATCTGGGCGTAATGCGCCCCTCCGGGCTCACGTGCGTGGCTTCAAAGAAGGCGAGGCTCGCTCCGCCCAGCGCCAAATGCCCCAGATTGACGACGTGCCAATCGTTGCCGACGCCGCCCTGCGCCGAGTACTGGCACATCGGCGAAACCACGATGCGATTATCGAGATGAACGCCGCGAAGATCGATCGGCGAAAACAAGGAACTCATGCCCAAGTGGACCGCTCAATCGGTATAAGGGTTGCGGGATCGCGGCGCTCCCGCGCTATACCAGGCCGTTTTTGATTGCGTACACGGCCGCTTGCGAGCGCGAGCAAATATTGAGCTTTGAAAAAATGCGGCTGAGGTGATTCTTGACCGTCTTCTCCGAGAGCAAGAGATGCACGCTGATCTCTTTGTTCGAGAGGCCTTCGGCGATAAGACGGATGACCTCAATTTCACGCGGCGACATCTCGTTGATGTCCGGGCGTCCGTTATATTGGCTCCGGCGACGCAGCAGGCCGCCCGCCACGCGCGGGTCCACGTAATTCATGCCGGCCCCGACCATCTTTACGGCTCGCAATAATTCGGACGGCATGATGTCCTTCACGATGAACGCTTCGGCTCCCGCGCTCAAGCAGTGCTGCATCACCTCGGCTTGCGGACGGATCGAAAGCACGCACACCTTCGCATTGGGGACGGCATCGTGACACGCCGACATCGCTTGCTCTAAATTGACCTGGACTCCATCCAAATCGAGCAGGATCAGGTTTGGATTCGCTTTGATAAGGGTTGCCGCCACGACGCCTTGCGCGTCGCCGCAAATCTGCAGCGACGGGTCTTGCCCGAAGACGTGGTATAACGCCTTTGCGAATAACGCCTGGCTTTCGATGATAAACAGGCGAGTCGTGGTTGCTGTAGCGGCAGTGCCGACGGTTGTGGAAACGGTGGAAGAAAGCACAATCGAACCTCTTAACCAGTGATAAAAGACCTGGTCTCCGTAGTCTATCAAAACGCCTACGGTACCGTAGTCCCCAAACGACGCATTATTTAATGGGTCCTTTGAAGCGGGCGGACAACAAATGGCGCATGCGACGGCCGAAAACGTCCCGCTTCACTTGCTACCAAAGACCTAGGTCGCGAGCGAGCCCACGCCTGCGGTTAGAACCTCCGACGCTCCGCGGTTTGCATGTTATGCACTTCTGCGAAAACGTTGTGTGCATTGAATCGCCATCTTAGGCCGTTCGGGTTACAACGCTGGGAATTTCGGGCAGACGTGGTTGGAATCGCATCGTTTACCCTCATACTACGTGCATACGTTCCGCAACAGACGGTGGCTAGCTTTGGGAGGGCTCTCACATGGTTCGTTGTTCGCAGTTAGGACGCCGGCATTACTGTCTCGCACGCGCGATCTACATGTGTAGCGATCGCGCGTGCGTCGCTGCCTTTTGCGGGACACACGTCGTCCGCGCCCTGGGGTCCGCGTTACGATGCGCCCAATGCAACGCAACAGTCGAACCGATGCGCCCGATCGCAATCAAGACGCACGTGCCGCATCGTTTCGGGCAGTTCTGAAACATGAGGTGGGCTATCGACACGCGAGATAACGATTCCGTGCGTGCGATTCGCTGCGCGGTCGCCGCCGAACTGATAGGGTACGGTCCGTCGGATAAAGATCGCGTTTTTATCAAAATGCTCACCGACGAAATTCTCACCGTCGAGTCCACGAATCCGTTGGGCGGAATCGCCGTCGAAGTGGTCTCGGCGCCGGACGGAGCGATTTTGGAATGCTGGGGCCAAGGCGACCCGTGGTATCGGCGCGTCTACCCGCTCATCGACGGCCTTTTAGATTACCTGGGGCACGAGATGGAGATCGATAAATCGGAGCAGGGAAACCACGTTCGGGTGCACTTTCGCTTTCGCCTTGACAAACAATCGGGCCCGGCGTGAGCGCTCCGACCGTCACGGTCGTGATCCGAACGACGGGCGAAGCAGAGCGCGTCCCGCTGCTTCTTCGATCGATCCCATCCGCGCTCTCTCAAGCTGACGTCGATGTCACACTCGTGCTGGTCGTCAACGGCGCATCTTTCGACGCCGAGTTCTTTTGCCGCGCGCAGCATGACGAACGCATATCGGTCTTCTACATAGACAAACGGGATAGCGCCATTGCAACCACCGTCGGCCGATCGCTCGTTTCGGGATCATTTTTCTCGTTTATCGACGATGACGATGAGTTTCTACCGAATGCCCTTCGCTCTCGAATAGCCTATCTTCTCGAGGATCCAACTGTCGATTGCCTGGCGACAAACGGCTACTATTTCACGCAGGGGACGCGGCGCCACGTATTCCCAGACGTGCGGATGTTTCACGATGATTACGTGCTGCCGTTGCTCTGCGGGAAGAACTGGATGGCATCAAACGGTGCTACCTTCCGCACCCGGACCGTCGGCCAAAAGTATTTTGACAACGTTTCACAACACTGCGAATGGACGCTCATCGCATTCCGCGTTGCGCTGGAGCGACGCGTGCGCTTCGTCCCGGAAATGACCTTTAACGTCTACGATACCCCAGGCTCGTCCTCGAAGGATCCCCGATATGTACAAGGGGTCGCAGAGATGTTTGCGCTAATGCTTCGCGAGCAACCGCCGGCACGGTATCTTCCGTACATTAAACGCGAGTACATGAGATCGCTCCATTGCGTCTGCTCGTATGCCCGCATAAACGGCGACTGGGAGACCGCATGGCGCTACTACCGCGCGACGCTCGCCCAGAGAGCCGGATGGAAGTATCTTCCCTACGCCGCATTACTGCTGGCAAAGTATCGGCGTCCGGCGCGGGACTTATGGCCGCTCAAGGGCATCGGAGCATCGTGGTGAACCGCAAGCGTACGTGTGTCGTCATCGGAAGCAGCGCTCGCGCCGGATCTCTCTGCGAGCTCCTCGCGGAAGCCGGTGACTGGCAACCGATTCGATACTCGGGACGCAGTGGGCTCATTCGCGCCCTCATTGGGATTCGCAGTACACAAGCGCTGATTCTCGATTGCCGCGAGGTGCCGCATTTTCTCTTGACGCAATCCGCGGCCAATAGGAATATTCCAATACTGTTTCTGTGGGATGCCGCAGGGCTGGAGACGATCGCTCGGTCGCCGGAGGCACTACTAGCGGCCTCGCACGAGGCCTCGATGCACCTGACCATGGATGCGGAGATCCGCGATCGGCTTCTCACCCATGGCATTCGTGCCGGCCACATCCGACCGGCCGATGCCGCGTCCCTGACCGAGCGCTTAGATGCGGCGGTTGCGGCGGCGCACGCTACGGCGACGGGCTTGCGCGTAGCCGTCGACGGGCTCCCGTATTTCGCCAAACAGCTGCTCGACGTACATCGCGACGGGTCGTTTGGCAGCGCGGCCACATACCTGCGGACCGCTTCTAAATTGGAATCCCTGGTTGCCGCGTGGTATCTGGCGCGAGCGCACGTTTGGTATACGATCGGCCCGCCGCCGAATAAATCGAGGCTGGTAAGCATCGTGGGCCGGATATTACGCAAACGTCAAATATTTCACTGGGTGGGCACCGACATCGTGCATCTGCGTTCGAGCCCAAACTTGCAGCGCAAGTATTCTTCGCGCGCATACACCCATTTAGCCGAAAACGACGGATCTGCGGCCGAGCTTCGCGACATGGGGCTTCACGTCCACGTCGCCCCATTGCCGGTCGCGACGCTGCCGACCCGCGTGGCCCCGATGCCGGCGACGTTTACGCTGCTCATGTACGTTCCGCCATCGCGCAGCGAACACTACGGCGAGATGGAATATCTACGGCTTATTGCGGACCTCAAGCAGCCAGACATCCGATTCTGCTTTGTCGGCGGCACGCTCCCGATAGCTGCGGCATCGGATTCCCGCGTTTTCAACTACGGCACGGTCGCAAACATGCAGCCGATCTACGATGCAACAACCGTACTCTTGCGGCTGACACGCTCCGACGGGCTCTCGTTCATGGTTCTCGAAGCCTTGGCCGCCGGCCGATATGTTTGCTGGTCCAAGCCGCTGGAGGAGTGTGAATACGTCACCGATTACGAAGATCTAAAAAAGAGCGTTCTCCGGCTTTACACGCTGCACAACCTCGGTCGGTTGCCGGCTCGCCAAGACTCCGCGCGCAGAATAGGGGAGCGCTATTCGGCCGAAGCCGCCCTAGCGGCCATCGAAGCGTTCTGGGAACGTACCGGGAGGCTTCGCTCGCTATGTTGCGGTGCCGGCGATCCGCTCGACAAGCGTCTTGCTCAGGCGGGGGGGGAGAAACGAGATACCCCTGTGATTCAAAGAGCATTCGAAATGGCGTTTCGCCTACCGTCCTGGAACATCGGCATCGTGAGATCCGCCAAGCGGACGGACTTGCGAGCGGACCTATTAAAGACGGGCAGTCTTCCGGCCCCTATGTGGTTGCCGCCTGCGCCGGGTTTAACATTTCTGGCGGATCCCTTCGTCTGGGAACGAGATGGACGAACGGTCGTGTTCGCGGAACTCTTCGATTACCGCACCGGTAAAGGGCATATCGGCGCACTGGACATCACCAGCCCCGACGGTAGCGGCGAATGGCATCCCATCATTCGCGAGCCTCACCACCTCTCGTACCCCTATTTGTTTCAGGTCGACGGTTCGCTCTATTGCGCGCCCGAAGCGAGCGCCTCGGGCCGGCTCACCGCCTTCGCGTGCGTAGATTTCCCCTATCGATGGGAACGCGCGGGGACGCTGTTCGATCAGCCGGCGATCGATGCGTCCATCGTCTTTACCGGCGGGCTGTGGTGGCTCTTCTGCACGTTTCCCCAGGATTCGAGCGGCGGCTTGCATGCGTTTTGGAGCCGGAGTCCCATGCGCGGTTGGAGCCCCCATAGGCTGAATCCCATAAAGGTCAATTCGGCGAATTCGCGCCCGGCCGGTGCGCTATTTCACTTGGATGGCGCGCTCATTCGCCCCGCGCAAGATTGTTCGCAGCGCTATGGGAGCGCCGTCGTGCTCAACGAAGTTCGAGTCCTTACCCCGAATGAATTTTCCGAAATTCCTCGAGCACGCATCTCGCCGCACATCGAATATCCGGCCGGCTTACATACCGTCAATGCAACCGGCTCGTGCATCGTCGTCGACGGACTCAAAGACTATTGGGAACCGCGCAAGCCGTTTCTTCTCGCGCGTCGCGGCTTTCGCCGTTTCGGCCATTAGGGGTCACCCGAGCAACTAGGACTTTCGCCGCCTTCGGACCGGCAGGCTTGCCCACAATGCCCTACGTGTTGGGCAATTCCGTTCTCCGTGTCGCCCGGATCGTTCGCTATCCTTAGTGCATGAACCGCAATGAAGGTCCCTTGTTGTGATTGCGATCGAAGGGCTAACCATCGTCCTTTGTCTCGTGGTGGCAATCGCGTTGGTGCTGCGTTTTCGCGCTCGCTCGGCGACGAACGCGGGAACCCGGCCGGCTCTATTCGTCGGCACGCACAACAATGCGAGAATCATCGCCCGCTTTTTAGCGAGCAATCCCTACTACGGGTATCACATCGTCAAAGAGTATGCCGACGGTTTACGCGTTTCCCACAGAGAGCCCGATGAAGCGCTGAAGACCGTGCAACTTGCCCTACACCACAGCGGTGCATGCTGCGTCTTTATCGAGCGCGCGTTCATGCGCGTAAAGCCGATCGTGGAAAGCGCCGTCGCCGGCATCGACCGGCCGCCGCAGATTAAGGTCGTGAGTAATCCCGCAAATTTGCTCTTAGGAGCGCAGGACGTGTCCTTCGTATGCGACCTCGGATCCCAGGAATTGCTTCAACGTGGCCCGGTCCATATCGATCTGCGCAACGTCGGAGAGTGCATCGAGAACCAAACCGTGCTTGTCACTGGTGCCGGCGGCTCGATCGGTTCGGAACTCTGCAGACAAATTAGCGTTTTCAACCCCGCGCGACTCATTTTGGTCGGGCATGGTGAAAACAGTCTGTTTTCGATCCAGCAAGAACTCGCATTACATTACGGTTTTACTCGCGCGGTGCCGGTGCTTGCCGACGTGGCCGATGCGGCGCGAATCCGCAGCGTGTTTTCCGAATATCGACCGTACATCGTGTTTCATGCGGCCGCACACAAGCACGTCCCGCTCGTGGAAAACAACATTTGCGAAGCGGTCAAGAATAATATCCTGGGCACCCATGTGGTGGCGCTTGCGGCCGCCGCGGCCGGTTGCGCAAAGCTCGTCCTTCTCTCCACCGATAAAGCCGTCCAACCATCGAGCGTCATGGGCGCGACCAAGCGCGTCGCGGAGCTGATCTGCCAGTCGTTCGCTCACCGGACGCCCACAGAATTCGTATCGGTGCGCTTTGGGAACGTCCTGGGCAGCCGCGGGAGCGCTCTTTCCCTCTTTAAGCTGCAGATCGATAACGGCGGGCCGGTAACGGTAACGCACCCGGCGATGGAACGCTACTTCATGAGCATTCCCGAAGCCGTCTCTCTCGTACTTGAGGCGATGGCCATCGGGCGCGACGGCCAAGTGATGGTTTTGGAAATGGGGAAACCGGTCAACATCACGACCCTTGCAAAAGCGTTTATCCGTCTGCTCGGCCTGCGCCCGGGGACCGACGTGCCGATCTCCTATACGGGAATCCGACCCGGCGAAAAATTATACGAAGAGCTGCTCACGGCTCAAGAGGGCCTTACAAAGACCCAGAACGAGGGGATCCTCGCCGCCCAACAGGAGCAGCTCGACTATCAGGTCGTGCAGGCGGCGATCAAGGATTTCCGTTTCGCCATCCACGTTAGCGACGAGGCCTTGATTCTCAAAACGTTGCGAGCGCTCGTGCCGTCCTTCACTCACGATGACCGCGTGATAGCCGCGCAACCGACAAGCTCGGACGTGCCGCAGGAAGTCGAACCGAAAGAGCCTCCGCGCGAAGTTCAGCCTGCGATCGCCACTCCAGCCATCCTGCTTACAGATGAGGTTCGCATCTAATGAGCGCTCTGCCCGTCATTAAAGAGCAGCATACCGTTGACGAGGGTGCCACAGCGGCGCAGCTCCAACAAGGCATTTTAAACCGAAGCGCGGTTATCGGCGTCGTCGGCATCGGATACGTCGGGCTTCCGCTGGCGGTGGAAAAGGCGAAGGTCGGCTTCCACGTGCTCTGCTTCGACCGCAACGCCATTCGCGTCGATCAGGTCAATCAGGGTTCGAATTATATCCGCGATGTGGACGATGCCGACCTGATCGGCGTCGTATCGAGAGAGTTGCTGAGCGCGACCACCGATTTCAATCTCATGCGCGAATGCGACGTTTTGGTTATATGCGTGCCGACGCCCCTAACGATCAACAAAGACCCCGACATTTCCCACATCAAAAACGTAGCCGGCGAAATCGCTCGCCAGTTACGCCCGGGCCAGTTGGTCTGCCTGGAGAGCACGACGTACCCCGGTACGACCGAAGACGTTCTGCTGCCGATTCTCGCTGCGAGCGGGTTGGTTGTCGGGAGCGATTTCTTCCTGGCGTTTTCACCCGAACGCGTCGATCCCGGCAACAAGCGTTATACGACCAGAAACACCAACAAGGTTGTAGGCGGCGTTACGAGCCGTTGCCTCTCGGTCGCACAAACCTTCTACGAGCAGACGATCTTGCACGTTCTACCCGTCAGCAGTCCCAAGGTGGCGGAGATGACGAAGGTGTTCGAAAACACCTTCCGCTCCGTGAATATCGCGCTCTCGAACGAGCTCGCGCTGCTCTGCGACAAAATGGGCATCAACGTGTGGGAAGTGATGGATGCCGCGGCAACCAAGCCCTTCGGAATCATGCGCTTCAGCCCGGGTCCGGGTGTCGGCGGGCATTGTATTCCGCTCGATCCATTCTACCTCGCATGGAAAGCCAAGGAGTACGATTTTCGAACGCGGTTTATCGAACTCGCCGGAGAGATCAATCTCTCCATGCCGCATTTTACCTGCGAAAAACTGATTCGCGCGTTGAATACCAAGAAAAAGGCACTATGGGACGCTCGCATCCTGATGATCGGCGTGGCCTATAAAGCCGACGTCGAGGACTGGCGCGAATCGCCCGCTTTACACTTGATGGATATCCTCGAAAAGGGAGGGGCGTTCGTTTCGTATCACGACCCGCATGTGCCGAGTTTTCAGGACGGGCACGGGCGTCTGCGTACGTCGGTGCCGCTCTGCGAAAAGGCCCTGCGTGAGGCGGATTGCACGCTGATCGTCACGGACCATGCCGTTCTCGATTGGAACGCCATCGTCGCCCACTCGGATCTTATCCTCGACACTCGCAACGCGTGTAAGAACGTCGTCGAAGGCCGCTCGAAGATCGTGCTCTTATGATGACGGCGTACGCTCCGCGCATCGGCGTCATCGGAGCCGGCTACTGGGGATTACAGCTCATTCGCAATTGCTCGGAGCTCGGCGTGCTGGTTGCAGTATGCGACGCCAGTGCCGGACGGCTGGAGGCCGTTACCGCGCAGTATCCGCAGTGCGCGGTCTATCAACACCTCGAAGCCCTCTGGCACGCCCCGCTGGATGCGGTCGTCATCGCTACCCCAGCCGAAACGCACGCGGAGCTAACGCACGCAGCCATCTCGCATGGGAAACACGTCCTAGTTGAGAAGCCGCTCGCGCTTCGGGTCGAGGACGGTATCGCGATGGTAGAGCACGCGCGCGAAGCCGGAGTCCAGCTCTGCGTCGGCCACCAGCTCCTGTATCACCCCGCATTTATCGCCTTACGCGAAGCCGTTCGCGCGGGCGAGATCGGCGATATCCGGCATATCCGATCGCAGCGTTGCAGCCTTGGAAAATTGCGAAGCCGTGAGAGCGTCTGGTGGAGCTTCGCTCCGCACGACTTGGCGGTCATCCTGTCCTTATACGAGGACGAACCGCTCGCCGTAGCCGCCAGCCACAGCAAAGTGCGAGGCAATCGCGCGGCCGATATCGCATACGCGGACTTCGTCTTTCCGCACGGGCGGTCGGCGCACGTTACGGCAAGTTGGTTCGACGACCGCAAACTGCAAATCACGCAGGTGTTCGGCTCCCGCGGCATCGCGACGTTCGCCGACAGCCGTCAGGGCGCAACGGTGACGATTAGCGACATCGCCATCGGCACCGATGGCTACGGGGAACCGACCATCGAGCGCCTGGGCGAACGCCTCGTGCCATATCAGCCTAGCGAGCCGCTCGAGAACGAACTTCGAGCCTTCATCCACGCAATTGTCCACGCAACGCCGGCACTTTCGTCCGGGCGGCACGGCCTCGCCGTGCTAAGGGCGCTGAGCATGGCCGATTGCGCGGCCACTACAACCGAACCGATCGAACGAATGGAGTACCAACTTCAGTGATGAGTGCTATAGCTTCACAAGCCGGCGTGTTTATTCACGAATCGGCCTACGTAGACGAGCCGGCGACGATTGGAAACGGCACCAAAATCTGGCATTTTTCGCACGTTATGAAAAACGTCCAGATCGGCGAAAACTGCAGTTTCGGGCAAAACGTCTTCGTAGCCTCGAACGTACGGATCGGCCGCAACGTTAAAGTCCAAAACAACGTGTCCATCTACGAAGGGGTCGTTCTGGAGGACGACGTGTTCTGCGGCCCCAGCATGGTCTTCACGAACGTGCTGACGCCGCGATCCGGCCACCCGCGCAATCAATCGTCCGATTATTCCATAACGCGCGTCCGACGCGGTGCGAGCATCGGCGCCAACGCGACGATCGTATGCGGCCATACCATCGGCGCGCATGCGTTTATCGGCGCCGGCGCCGTCGTCACGAGCGATATTCCCGATTATGCCATCGCCCTCGGATGCCCGGCCCGGATCGTCGGCTACGCGTGTGAATGCGGGCTGCGCCTGCAGTTTGAATCCGGGCGCGCGCGATGCCCGGGATGCCCCCGCGAGTACGAGCGAGCCGGGGAACTGGTGAGCGGGATATGACGACGCTACCGATCGTCGATCTTACCACCCAATACGAGATCCTCGCTGCCGAGATCGACGCGGCGGTTAAGGGCGTCTTTGGAAGCGGCCATTACATCATGGGCCCCAACGTCGCGGCATTCGAGCGCGAAATAGCCCAGTACATCGGTACGCCCTTCGCCATAGCCGTCAATTCCGGAACGGACGCGTTGCATCTGGCTCTACGAAGCCTCGGAATCGGCCCCGGCGACGAAGTGATCACCACGCCGTTCACGTTCGCCGCCACGAGCGAAGCGATTGGAATCGTCGGGGCGACGCCGGTCTTCGTCGATATCGATCCGGAGACGTATAATCTCGATCCCTCAAAGATCGAAGCCGCCATAACGCGTAAGACTCGGGCGATTCTGCCGGTCCATCTCTACGGCCGGCCGGCACCGATGGTTCCTATTATGGAGATCGCGCGCAAGGCACAGCTCTTCGTCGTAGAGGATTGCGCCCAGGCCATTGGTGCCCGCGTCGGCGGCCGCCAAGTCGGCACCTTCGGCGATTTCGGTTGCTTCAGCTTCTTCCCGTCAAAGAATCTGGGCTGCTATGGCGACGGCGGGTTGCTAACAACTGCATCCGAAGATCTAGCGGAGCAAGCGCGGATGCTACGCGTACACGGTAGCAAAATCAAATACTCACATAGTAGCCTAGGAATCAACAGCAGGCTCGATGAGGTGCAGGCCGCCATTTTGCGCGTGAAATTGCGGCACCTGGACGGATGGAACCTGGCGCGCCGCGCCGCCGCGTCGCGTTACGACGTGCTATTAGCGGAAGTCCCCGGGGTGAAAATCCCGACGCCCGACGGCGACGGCCAACACAGCGTGTTTCATCAATACACCGTCCGCGTAGATGACCGCGCTACCGTACAGTCAAGTCTGGCGAAGGCGCAGATTCAGAGCATGGTTTACTACCCTATTCCGTTGCATCTGCAACAAGTCCACGCCGACCTCGGCTACACCCTGGGCTCGATGCCGCATTCCGAAAGAGCTGCGCAGGAGGTTCTGTCGCTCCCGATATTTCCGGAATTATCGAGCGCCGACCAAGTTCGCGTAGCGATCGCGCTGCAGGACGCGCTGGCGATATTGGATCCGGCATGAACGTCGTGACGGTTATCGGGGCCCGCCCGCAGTTCATCAAAGCTGCCGTGATGTCGGCTCACCTACGGACCCGCGCGCGCGAGATCACGGTTCATACCGGGCAGCATTACGACGCTCAAATGTCACAGGTATTCTTCGATGAGTTGGCGATGCCGGAGCCGGACTATCATCTCGGTGTCGGCTCCGGCGGGCACGGGGAGCAGACGGGCGAGATGCTCAAACGGCTCGAGCCGATTCTGCAACAGGAACGTCCCGACATGGTGCTGGTATACGGCGATACCAATAGCACGCTCGCGGGAGCTCTTGCCGCCAGTAAGCTGCAGATTCCGATCGCCCATATCGAGGCCGGGCTCCGATCGTTCGACCGATCGATGCCCGAAGAAATCAATCGCGTTGTAACCGATCATCTTTCAACGTTGCATTTCGCTCCGAATCAGCGAGCCAAAGCGCAACTCGAATCCGAAGGCATACAAGGCGCGGACGTCACCGGCGATCTGATGATCGATCTGCTGCGATTGACGCTTCCAACGCTACGGGCCGGCAATACGGTGATTTCCAACTTACGGCTCCTGCCCAAAGAGTACGCGGTCGTAACGATCCATCGGGCCTCGAACACCGATGACGAGGCCCGGTTTTCTCGCATCGTCAAGGGCTTGCGGGCGATTGGAATACCGGTCGTCTTTCCCGTCCACCCGCGCAGCCGAGGCCTCGCCGAGCGTTACGGCTTGGGCATACCGAACGGTACGATCCATATGTGCGCTCCGCTATCGTATCGCGGAATGCTTTCCGTCATGCGCGATGCCAAAGTGATTCTCACCGATTCGGGCGGAATCCAAAAGGAGGCACATGCCTTGGCCGTGCCGTGCGTAACCTTGCGCGAGACGACCGAATGGACCGAAACGCTCATTAACGGCTGGAACGTCCTTGCGGGCGACGACCCCGCGGCGATCCGGGCCGCCGCGCTTCGCCCGTCGCCTAGCGTACCCCCGGCGCCCTATTTTGGCCAGGGTTACGCCGCGCAACAGATCGGCGACATCGTGCTTCGCAGACGGCCAAGCGCGCGAGCGGCCCAGGAGCTCTTCGTATGATGCTCGGAGTTCGTCGCCAATGGGCGCTCCCCGACAAACCCGCGACCCTCGTTGGGTTGGGGGTAGCGGGCTTCGCATTGGTTCTGTGCTGGATACTCCTGGGCGGCTCGAAACACTCGTATGCGGCCGCTGTCGCCCTCGCAGTCTTCCCCTTCTGCTGTTATCTCGCGGCGTATCGTCCGATGATCTTCCCGTTTGGTTTGTTCGCGCTGCTCTTACCGTTTGACAATCTTTTGGACTTTTCCACCTTTGGAACGCTTACCAAGCTCATTGCCGGCGTCTCGGCGATTTGCGTCTTTTTGTGGACGGTGCGCGAGCGCCGTTTTATCGCGCCGCCTCACGCCCTTTTCGTATGGATCGCCTTCTTGGGGTGGGCGGCAGCGACGAGCTTCTGGGCCCTGAACGTGACCGACGCAATACCGATGCTCGTAACCTATGTGTTACTGATCGGTCTTTTTGGGGTGATGTCCGTCGTAGAGATATCGCAACAGGACCTCTGGTTCGTTTTCGCTGCGGTTGTGGGCGGCGGGCTCATAGCCGCGATTTACGGAGCTTATTACTATCATACCCATGCCGTGGGTCTTCAGGCGGGTGATCTGGCGCGACTCTTTGTCCGGGTCGGCGAAAACCGCTCCATCGATCCCAACCACTTCGCAAATGGGCTGCTGCTCCCGCTAGCGCTCGTTCTCACGATGTTTTGGTCGGCAAAACATCTTCTTCTAAAGGCCGGATACTGCGTGGTGATCGTGACCATCCTTGCGGCAATGTATTTTGCCGCATCGCGAGGCGCGTTTGTGGGCGTGGCAGCCATGTTCGCGTTCTTCCTATTCTACGGGCGCCACCGGCTACAAACGGTCGTGACCGCAACGCTGGCCGCCCTCGTCGGCGTCGCCTCGGGGAGTAGTATCGTTCAACGCTTCGCGGTGGCCGGGTCCTCCGAGGGTGCCGGGCGCCTTTCATTGTGGCGAGTCGGCTATCACGCGTTCACAAAACGCTGGCTTTCGGGCTGGGGAGTGGGCAATTACCAAAACGCCTACGACGCCTCTTATCTTTCGGTCTATCAGGATCATCCGAACCCTTGGCATTTTAACGCTCACGATCTCATCGTTTACAGCAGCGTGGAATTCGGAATCATCGGCCTCATCTTAGTGTTGGCCGGGTTTGTGTCCGCATTTCTCATCGTCCGATCCATTGGGAAGGACCACCCGTTGTTCGATTTTCGGATTGCGGTTCAAGGGGCGATCATTGCCATGTTTATCGTGTCGCTGACGGTGGACGTCCTCTGGTACAAATACCTCTGGATGGCCTTTATCGCGGCGGCGCTCGTACGTTCCGCGGGGAGGCGCCATGTTCACCGGCACGGCCCCTAAAGATTCGCCGACGGCGATACCCTTCTTCCGGCCCTCGATTAGCGAGAGCGATATTGCGCGCGTTGCCGAGTGCCTGCGTAACGGCTGGCTCACGAGCGGGTCGCGGGTAGCGCTCCTCGAGAGCACCTTTGCCGAAATGGCCGGCGTTGAGCACGCGATCGCCGTTAACAGCTGCACCGCGGGAATACTCCTGGGCCTTATCGCCCTCGGCGTCGGCCCCGGTGACGAGGTGATTCTACCGTCCCTCTCGTTCGTTGCCGCGGCGAATTGCGTGATTCAGCTTGGAGCGACTCCGGTTTTCTGTGATGTTTCGCCGGAGACGCTTTCCTGCAGCGCCGCCACGATCGAACCGCATATTTCTGCTTCGACCAAAGCGCTGGTCGTGATGCAGTATGCCGGGGCACCGATCGGCATCGCGGAGATATGCGCCCTCGCAAAACGCCACGGCATCGCCATGTTGGAAGACGCAGCTCTCAGCGTCGGGATGCAAGATCGCGGTAGCTGGGCCGGCGTACATTCGGATGGCGCGGCCTACAGCTTTTATGCGACCAAAAATGTCACCTCGGCGGAGGGCGGGATATTCGTAACGCAGCGAGAGGACGTCGCGCAACGGGTGCGCAGCCACGCGTTGCACGGCCTATCGCGAGATGCGTGGAATCGCCACCAGACGACTCGGCCCTGGCAATACGACGTCGAAACGATCGGGCACAAAGCCAACCTGGCGGATCCTCTGGCGGCGCTGGTCCTCTCGCAGCTCGGGCGCCTAGAAGAATTCCAGGCACGGCGCGATCGGCTCGCGCGCCTCTACAACCAGCTCTTCGAGCGGGTCGACGGGATTGAACCCGTTTCCCCCGCGCTGGGTCCCGCAGACCGTCACAGTTGGTGCTTCTACGCCGTGCGGATCGATCCGGAAAGGACCGGCTACACGCGGGATGACGCCATCGAATATCTGCGCGCGCGCGGCATCGGCACGAGCGTTCATTATATCCCCACGCACCGGTTCAGCGCTTATGCGGCGTTCGCCGGCGCCGACGTGCCGGTTACCGAGCGTGCCTTCCCGCAGCTGCTCTCGCTACCGCTATTTCCCGACATGAGTACGGCCCAGGCCGAGCACGTTGCCCTCACGCTAAAGAAGACGACTGCAGTCGCTCGCCTGGCCGGAAAGCGGGTAAGAATTTAACCCTTCCTTTACGCTATCTTTACGCAAATAGTCTTGCTTGCTGGCTTTAGAGATCCGTAGCCCCGTCCGAAGACTCGGGTATGAAAACCTGGTCGGCGGCACTCGCCATTCTTATGCTCAGCGCTTGCGGTGGCGGCGGTGGTTCGGGGGCGTCCTCCGTGCCATCGCTCCCCAACATGGGCGGATCCGGCGTGGGGACCGGAGGCGGCACCACCACAGGCGTTAATCCGACGCCCACCCCGACAGGCGTTAAGCCGGCGCCCACCCCGACAGGCGTTAATCCGACGCCCACCCCGACACCGCCAAGTCAAACGGTAGCGGCAAGTCCAGGCTGTCCAATGTTCCCAGGTACAGCAGGAGGCAGTAGTGGTGGATGGTTTCATACCAACGTAGCTTCTGCCCCAATGGATAGTAATTCAAATGCTTACATTAAAGCTTACGCAGATGTAAGTAATGCAGGATTTAATATCTGGGCACCTGTTGCACCATATGTTAATATCGTCTCGACCTCCACTCCCCTTTTGCCCATCTCTAGTTCACGTCATCAAGCCCAGTATTCACCCTGGTCAATGCCTTGGGGATTACAAACCAGTGGGGCTATGACTCAGATCGAAAGCAGTACTGGTGCTGATGGTCATTACCAAGTAATGACGACCGCGGAAAACGGAAACATTCCTTCCTGTACTTTATGGGAAGCCGGCTATGCCGTTAATAATGGATCGTCTTTTAGTGTCTATAACTCTGGAAGATGGAACACTAGACTACCGTTTTCGCCAACGCTCCAAGGAGGATCAACGGCTGATGCTAGTGGGATCCCATTAACTGCGATGACGATTAAGCCTGAAGAACTAGCAGCGGGAGTTATCAATCACGCATTAGGTTGGAGCGCGATCGGCTGTGAAAAGCAGATGCCATTTAACCCTGCTATCTCTGTGCTGCCAAGCGCAACCGTGGGTGCCGGCTGCATGCCATATAGCGGACCATCGGGCGATACACCGATGCCATACGGTAGCCATATTAGGCTTAAAGCATCTTTTAATGATGCTGGATTTACCCCCGCAGCTAAAATTATCGTAACAGCACTGAAGCAGTATGGGGCATACCTGTTCGATACCGGATGCTGTAACGTTCTAGATGCCTCTAATGACCAACACGGTAGTATCAGCACTTACATAAATGCAACAGTAAATCAAAATCTAAATACGATTGTAATTAAAGACTTTGATGTAATATCGCCACAAAATAGCAACGCACCAAACTGACGTGTAGAGGTTTTCCAAGCCGCGGATGGCTGTGAGAGTTGATTGAGTTCGAAAAGCGCCGCGAACTCCCTCGGCGTCCGATAATCGAGCGATCCTGAACTATAATAAGAAGGCGCGACTGTACGTTTCGGGGCAGCAGACCGATGCCAACGTGCGCCTCTACAGTTTGGCGACGTACTACCTCGTCGCAATCAGAACATGTCGTACGACTACGAGGCAGGCCCGAGGGGTCGCTATATCGCGACGAACAAGTCAACCTCGGGTCGCCGCTGCAAAGCGTTTCGCAAGTCGCCGCTACGTGGTCGCAAACCGACTCGGCATACGAGCGGTCGTTCTCCAACGGCAAAATTTTCGTGAATCCGAGCCAGTCGCAAACGACCGCGATCGCATTGCACAAAACGTATCAAGAAGTTACGGTTCCCGGTGGATCGATCCAGGCCGGAGGCACCATGCGCAAGGTGCCGGTAACGAGCATCACGCTAGCATCCGACCAAGCGGCGGTTTTCCTGAGCCAATAAGCATTTAGCGCTTGCTCGAACATCACTCGTTTGAAATTAGAACTTCCTTTCTGATCTACGAGGTATCCCTCATTCTGTCAACAACCACCCACCTCAAGCACTCGCGTCGCGATCGTTCCCCTAGTACTGAGACCAGTATTGTTGGCGACATCATCGACACGCGGCCTAGGGCCCGGCGCAGTTGCTTATCTCACCCATCGTCCACCCGCTCAGCGCGTTCGAGCGTTCGTCGCATTCGGAGATCGCATGAACAATCGACGAATCACTACGACCTTTCAGCGCCATGTCTCAGCGAGGCGATTGGTGCCCAACACCTTTGTCGGTCACGATCATTTGCTGACCATCACTTACTGAATTTTTTTCGGGAGACTCACCAATGATTCGACAAACCCTCATCAACGTTGGCGCATGCCTACTCGTAGTCTGTTCCGGGTGCGCCCAAAACGCGGCCCAGCCGACTTCGGTCATACCATCGGATTTACGCTCGACAACCACACAAGCCGTGTCGACGTCGGCCCTGCCCCCGGCACTCGCCGCCGGATACGCTCCGATGCCGATGGACAAATATACGACCGGCTTTAAATGGGTGACGACGCAGACAGCTTCCGAGGTTCCTACGCTTGAGGATGCGGGCGA
Source organism: Candidatus Dormiibacterota bacterium (assembly GCA_035532835.1). Lineage (NCBI taxonomy): Bacteria > Bacillati > Candidatus Dormiibacterota > Candidatus Dormiibacterota bacterium. The sequence continues at coordinate 56,745 of DATKQG010000038.1, read as the reverse complement.
TTACACCGATTTCTACATATCGTCCATCCGCGAGCTTCCAAATTATGGCGGCACCGAGCCCGCATGGAGCACCGTGAATCTCCATGAGGATGCTTTTCAACATACGTCGGATCCGGCTACGCTAACGCTCGTGCCGTCCGCTTCCGCTGTGACGCTGAATTGGAAGCCCGATGCACGCGGCGTGACGATCGGTGGATATGCGATATATAGGGGCACATCCGCAACATCGCTCTCTCATGTCGCGACCGTCGCAGCCGGGCAAACATCGTATAAGGTAACCGGCCTGGCGCTTGGGCAGAAGTACTTCTTTAGCGTTCAAAGCATCATCGGCGGCGCGTCGACCCCCTATTCGTGGGCGGAATCGGCAGTAGCCTCGGCGCCAGGCACGCTGAACCTCGATTCACCGAGCTACTCGCTCTCAGCTCAGCCCGCTCCGGGACACACGGTGACGTTGAGCGTTTCGGTGCATGGCAGCTCGAGCGGCGCGCACATGGTCTTGCAGACCGAAGTCGCGCCGACCACGACAACGAAGCCCGTATCGACGTCGATGTCGCTCGGCTCATCGAACGTTTACCACGGGGCGGTTACCGTGAGCATTCCTAGCGGATTCTACGGCGGCATCGCCTATCGAGTGGTGGATACTACGAGCGGCGTGTCCTTACCGGCCGCCGGCCAATCCTATTATGTAACATCCCCTAACAACCGTCTGCACTTCGGCCGCTATGCAAATAACTATCTGATGAATCCCGCCTCGCCGGCATGGCAGAAGCTGCTGGCTTCCTACATCACTTCAGTAGCCCAATCCGGTAAATATAAAGGCGCCCTCCTCGACGATACCGACGAGTATTTCGTCCAGACCCGCCCCGACGCGTTTCCGTACGGCTATTCGGACCAGCAGTATCTCTCCGGTGTCGCGGCACAATACGTCGCTTTACGTGCGGCCGTTCCGAGCACCATTCAGATCTCTGCAAACGGTTTTTCCAACCCCTCCGTCGCTGCCGCTTTGGCGCCGCACGTCAATGGTGTGGAAGTGGAAGAATTCGCCTACGACGTTAGCAGCTGGCACTATGCGCCGACGTCGTACTGGATCAGTACGATGAATAACGTCTATAACATCGCGCAGAACGATCATCTAAAAGCGCGCGTTCTCTCCGACGGGTCGACCGACGCGGGAGTCCGGTCGTACATCTTCGGCTCGTACCTCTTGGTGTGCAGTCCTAACACCTACTACGATCTCGAAACGTCGCTGGGCATGGGGCAAACATTCCCCGAACTTGCAGCGCCCCTGGGCAGCCCCTCGCAGACCTTCAGCAACATCAGCGCCGCGTGGGTCGCGGCCCACGGTGCCTACGAGCGGCACTTTGCCAATGGTTGGGTGATCGTCAATCCGAGCCAGTCGGCATCGACCGCAACGATCGCGGTACCGGCGGGATACAGCCGTTTGGTGATCAATGGCGGCTCCCTGGAGCAAGGCGGCACGACGTCCTTGCAGACGGTTTCAAGCGTCAAGCTCGGTCCGGATCAAGCGGCGATCTTCGTCGGAAAATCCAGTACGGCGCCTACGGCTACACCTACGCCTGCCGTAACGGCAAGCACTACACCGGGAGCGTCACCTACGCCTGCGACAAGCTCCTCGGCGAATCTATTTAAGCCGATCTCACAGGGCACATCGTATACGAGCAGCGTGTTCACATTAGCCGCCGGCAATCCGTCGGGCCTGATGATGAGCAGTAGCCCAAGCGGGATCTCCGGAGGCGTAGGAATCACCGTCCCGGCGGGTGCGACGATCACCCACGGCTGGCTCACCGCTGCGGGCGTCCTATCCAAAACGTCCTGGCCATCGGGCACCTATACGATTCACTACGCGATTGACGGAGCGAACACTGCGCTGACCCTCTCCAAAGTGGAAGTACTGCGCGTCAGTTCCACGGGTTCGTCCGTCCTTTCGGTGGTGGGTTCTCAAAGCGCGTCGCAGGTGCTCAAAGCCGCAACCTACACCTACAGTATTCCCGGAGCGGGACAACCGTCGACCGCTACCAACAATCTGTTAGGAGTACGCTTTACGGTAAGAAACGCAAGCACCAGCCCGCAGAAGTTTTACTTCCAGGTGGGCCCGAGCGGAACGGCGACGGTGCAAGCGCCGTGGTAAGCGCAGACCGTTAAGAAGGACGGTCTAATACGATCGCAGCTTGGCCGGGCGCTAACGCCATACGATTTATGGGTGTTAGCGTCCGGCTTTCCGGGTTTGTATCTACAGAGAGTGCGTAACGCGTCGCTTTGAATTCGACTGGTTGGCAACCGCCGCTCCCCGGGGGACAGACGAATACCGTCGCATTCGCATAGCGGCGCGCGTACATGCCGACTGAGGAGTCGAAGAGCTGCGCAAGCGAACGGGGACGCGCGACGGCGGGCGGCCCGAGACCGACGAATAGATCGGGAAACGTCGTCTGCGTTAACGCGCTGATCCCATAATACAGGCCGCCGTTGCGGTCGTCGAACGGCGCATACTTGAGCAATTCGTAGACGGCGAAGCTATATTGGCGGGCGAGCGCCGAGCGGGACGTGAAGTTTTGGTTACCCGTGGGGATCATCCAGACGATGCGCCCCGCGCGCAAATCGGCGAGCATGTCGGACATCGTTCGGCGCCAACCGGCCAGAGTCGCGGGATACGGCCCGCCCACACCCGCCGACCAAGGAACGTCTTCGTAAATTCTCCCGTCCCCGGAAAAATCTGCGCCTTGTGGGCCGCCGTTGAGAATCGTTTTGATGCCGAGATGCGCGAGCGCGGCGTGCGCGGATCGTGGCCATTCGACGCTATCGCAACGGTACACATCGGCATTCGTCCACATGGACGGATTTTGCTCGGGATAGGTTTCGGGCCGCAGGCGAGCGACCGTATCCACGATGTCGTCGAGTTCGATCGCATCGTTATTCAGCCGCTGATGTAAGTAACCGATCATCCGGATCGCGTCGCTGCGTTCTTGCGGCGAACAGTCGTTTAATATCCACGTATGATCGTTGTAGCGCGGGAACGCCGCGCGATTATTCGGATTGTCCACCCACCAGTCGGTACAGCCGTTTTCGGAGCAATAGCGCAACGCGACCGAACCGAACCAGTGGCCCCGGCCGCCCACCGGCAGGCCCGTAGCAATCGCCCAATGCGTGGGCCCTCCCCGCATCGGCACGGACTCAATCGCACTTTCCGCTCGTGGATGATAGAGGTACTCCAGCCGCGGAGCGACCGCAGAACCGATCGAGTCCACGCTACCGGTAAAGAACAGCATGCCGCCCGAATCGGGCGTGCGAGATGGGAGCGTGAATACAGGCCGCACCAAACCGCGATCCTGGCACGACGCGGGAACTCGGCTTCCCGTTCGATTATCGATCGAGGTGTACGGCACGTCGTTTCCGTCCAACACACTGTTGACGAAAATGCGCGCCGACGCTCGGATCAGCGCTGAAGGGTGATCCGTTGCGGCAGTTGACGCGAGTAATTCGCCGCGACGGCCATAAACGTTGTACCGCTGCGGTTGCCGTGCATCGGGTAGCCACGTCCACGCACACCCTAAACCGGAGCGCTCTCCCGAAAGCATCCCCGGATCGCCGACGTGTACGAAATCCTGCTCGTGGGTTTGCATCCAAGGCAGATAGCTATTGGGATTGGGCGGGCGATAGGCTGTGTCGAAGCGCAGCGACGAGAAGTACACGGCATGAATGGCGGCCGGGTTCACGGACCAGAACTCGTCGGCTTTTTGCACGGTCTGAGCGGTCGCCAACGAAAACGCCTTTAAGCCCGCGCCCCCCGGCAGGTCGGGCAGAAAGGTCGCGAGGGCGGCGGAGGGCGGCGCGGCGTCGCGGCTTTGGACGATCGTAATCGGATTCCCGATCGCATCGAAAGACGGCGCCCGCACCGCCGCGCTCTCCACCAGAGCAAGCGCGGCTCGCGGGTGCTGCAGCGCGCTGCAGGCCATCCCTACGGCGCAGGTGCCGACGCAAAGGACGAACGCCCGCAGAAGAGTTGGCATGGTTCATATCTTACATCGGCAACCCGAAAATGCGATGGACGCTCGGCCCTTCGATAGGTCTCAAAAGTCCCACGGCTCTGGCGCAATTTTGAGGCATGCTACAAGCGTGGACCAACGGATTTCTGTTGTGGGTATTCAGCCCGCACGTACCGGCGACTGGGAAGACGCGCAGCGCGCCTCTCCTCCGGCGACGTTCTTTGCGACCACCTCGTGGGCTGCCGCCTGTGCGGCTGCCTTTCCGGGGCTTCTCAGTTCGCCCGTGCGCGTGCGCTTTTCGGACGGAATGGAATGCATTCTCCCGTTAATGCGCTCGCGGTCGCGCCTGCGGCTTAACGAATACGCGGGCATGCCGCTGGGTTCGTACACTGCATTATTACCCGTGACCGGCGGCGAACTCGTACCGGCGCACTACGAATCGCTGGTTCGCGCACTCGGTTCGATCGGCGACAGAGTGGCGCTGACGCTGTGGCCGCTGGACCCGGGGCTTCCCCCGGCCGGCGATCCATGCTTTTCCACGGCCGCCGTCGATTTGACCGCCGGGTTCGAAGCGGTCATTGCCGGATGGGACGGCCGGGCTCGCCGCATGGCGGGGCAAGCGTTTCGGCGCGGCGTGAGGTGTGAAATCGATCGTTCCAGCGATGCCGTCGGCGCGTACTACGCGCTGCTGTGCGATGCCAGCGAGCGATGGGGATTGGATAAGCCCGCCATTCCGGCCGCGTTATTCGAAGCTTTGCACGGGTCGTCTGATGTTGAGTTCTGGTTCGCGAAGCTCGACAATCAAGTGATTGCCGGCGGCGTGATGCTGTACGGACGCTCGGAAGCGTTTTTCTTTTCGGCTGCGATGCGCGCCGAATTCGGCACGATGCGTCCCAGCAATGCGCTCAACTCCGCCATGATGCAGCAGGCCTGCGCGCGCGGTGTTCGCTGGTATAACCTTGGTGCCAGCGAAGGGCTCCCGGGCGTCGAGCGCTTCAAACGTGGGCTCGGGGCGCGCCTGATCGCATATGGGACGCATCGATCCCAGTCTGCGCGCTCGGCCTTGGTGGAGCGTGCGAAGCAGCTTCTGCGAGTTCGAGCCTCATGAGAAACGCACTGCTGCTCTCGTATTATTTTCCGCCGGAACCCGAAGCGGGAGCGCTACGCGCCGGTTATATGAAAAAATATCTCTCCGAGCTTGGTTGGAATGTCGACGTCGTATCGAGAGAGCTTGCCGGGTGTCAGTCGACGGCTGACGTGGTCCGCGTACGCGACCGCTTAAGCCCGTCGAAAGCCCGCACGGTTGTGGCCTCCCCGAACGTTCCAAAACGAAGCTTTGCCGGAGCCATCTTACGTGAGAGCGCAGGCTTTTTATGCTTTCCGGACCGACAGGTCGGTTGGCTTCCGGCCGCGACCTCCGCCGCGACTCGGCTGATTGGGCGCAGGCAATACCACGCGCTGCTCTCGACCGGGCCGCCGCACTCCGCTCATCTCGCCGCAGCCTTGCTTTCCAAACGTTTCCGCATCCCTTGGGTCGCGGATTATCGCGATCTGTGGACCGGGAACCCCTACCAAAACGTCATACGGAGCGGCCCGCTTTCCGCCGTCCTCGAGCGAACCGTCATGCGGTATGCCTCAAGCATCAGCATCGTAGCGCCGGCACTGCAGGACACATTGAAGCGCTTGTTGCCCGCGGCATCGATTCACGTGATCCCCAATGGGCCCGACGTCGTCGCCGAGGCTCCGATCGAGTCCTCGGCGCCCACGGCATTCACTATCTGTTACACGGGGCTCCTGTACAACGGTAAGCGTTGCCCCGATCCGCTCTTCGCCGCAATCCGTCAACTACGAGACCGGCAGCACGCTGCGGGACGTCTCGTAACGACCGATTTCTACGGTCCCGACGAGATTTACATTCGCGAGCGCGCGCAAGCGTTCGACGTCGCCGATTGCGTGAATGCGAGCGGCATCATTCCTCGCGACGAGGTCGTGCGCAAGCAACGTCAGGCCGCCGTGCTTCTCATCCTGCTCAACATGGACCCGCGTACTGCCGGCGAATTCGGAAGCAAGATTTTCGAATATATTTCGGCGCGCCGCCCCATCCTTGCGATCGGACCCGCGAACAGTGTCCTGCGGCCCTTGCTGCAAGAAAGCGGCATCGGTCTGTTCGCGGCAGACGCCTGCGCGTGTGCCGACGCACTCGTGCAACTCTACGAGGGCTATCAAAGCGGCCGGCATGAATTCGTACAGAATCCCCAGTGGAAGCCATTCGACGCTCGTCAAATGGCACGCGCGTTCGCCGGCCTGTTGGATTCGGCATCCACGGCGGCGATTCGTGAAACGTAAGATCGTCTAGGTTCGCGGTGCGCATCGCCGTCATTACCAGCAAATACCCGTTTAGCCGCTCGGCCGAAGCCTTCTTCGCCGCCGAGGAACGGGCGCTCTTGGCGGACGTTGATGACTTGGTGCTGGCGCCGTTGCATTCGTCCGGCAACGAGCGTTTCTTTCGAAGCCGAGCGCACGCGATACGTCTCCCCGGGCGCCTTCGCGTCGCGCGAGATGCCGCGGTGGAATGCGCGAGATCTCCGCTCCGCACGCTCGGCGCGCTGCGCGCCGTCGCGCTGCATTCCGAGTCGCTCCTATCGTTATTGAAAAACCTGGCGATCTTCCCGCGTTCGCTCTATCTGGCGCGACAGTTTCGTCTCGCCGCGATCGACCACGTCCACGCATACTGGCTTTCGACCCCGGCGACCGCTGCATTCGTCATCGCGCAGGTGCTTGGCATCTCCTGGAGTGCGAGCGCGCATCGCTGGGATATTTACGCGCGGAACATGACGAAGAACAAATGCCGTTCGGCGGCATTCATCCGCGCGATTTCGCAGGAAGGCGCGAGTGCGTTGCGCGACAAGAGCGGCCGGCACGATTCGATCGAGTGCGTTCGAGTAGGGGTCCGTTTGCCGAACGTTGCAAGCATCGATACTCCGCGCCAAGAGCCTGCGTTCTTGTGTGCCGCATCGTTCGTACCGGTGAAGGGGCACGACGCGCTCCTGGAGGCATGCTCGCAATTACGTCGCGCCGGCCGCCATTTTCGATTGGATCTAGCGGGGGATGGACCGTTGCGCGCTCACATCGAACAGAGCATTCTGCGTCTGGACTTGCAGCATGACGTTCGCCTGCTGGGCCACGTGGAACACGACGATTTGATCGACCTGATGCAAGCGGGAACATACCGCGCAGTGGTCTTGACGAGCATCCAAAAGGGCTCGTTGAAAGAAGGCGTGCCCGTCTCGTTGATCGAGGCCATGGCCGCCGGTATCCCCTGCATCGCAACCGATAGCGGCTCCGTACGAGAGTTGGTCTTCCACCCGCACGGGATGCTCGTTCGACGCGATCATGTCGACGAACTTACGGAAGCGATGCGAAGGCTGCTCGACGATCCGTTCCTAGCACAGTCTATGGGAACGGCGGCTCGCCGGCACGTCGAAGCGCATTACGACGCATCCACCAACGTCCGCCGCCTGACGTATCTGATGCAGAGCGCCGTTCAGCACAGCAGCGCTATCTCGGCGCAGAACGCTTCCGCCAGTCCGGCCCGATTGTAGCGCTCCTGTACGAAACTCCGGCCGCTTTTTCCCATTTCCGATAACGCACGCGGATCGCGCGCAAACCGTGTCAGCGCGTCGGCCAGCGCGCGAGGATCCTCCGGCGGAACGGCCACGCCGCCGTGTGCGGCCTCGACGAATCGTTTGGCTTCGCCGTCGGCACAGACGATGATCGGCCGCGAAAGCGCTAACGCGTCCATCATTTTGGTCGGCAAGCTGTCCACGACGCCCTTGCGCAACGGGATCACGCACACGTCGGAGAGCGCCTGGACAGCAAACGTGCGCTGACGGTCGAGCGCCCCTAACAGAACGACGTTCGTGAGCTGTAGCTCCCCGATCAGCTCCAGGATGCGTTCGCGCTCGGCGCCGTCGCCGACCAACACCAGCTTGAATCGCGAATCGTTCCGCAGCAGATGCGCGGCGCGCACCATGATATCGGCGCCGATCGCTAGCCCGAGGTTGCCCGTATACGATGCGACGAATTCTCCCGGCCCTTTCACGAACGGGGCTTCCGAGGCAGGGGTCACCACATCGTATCCGTTGGGAATGATCCGTACGTTCGTATGCCCTCCGGAGCGGGCGCGGATCGCCTCCGCGCACGTTTCCGTCACGCATGTGACGAGCGCCGCCCTGCGATATAGAGCCTTCGCAACGTGCCCGACGACGCGGTACAAGGCCCCGGATTCGCTCCACTCGCCGATACGCGCCGCTACCTCCGGGTAGACGTCCCGAACGTCGACCACGAGTTTGGCACGGTGCCGGAAGCTCGCGAGCAGAGCCGGAAGCGCCAGCGTAATCGGCGGCGAACTCACGTATACGATATCCGCCCTGTGCGTACGGCACAACGCGGCGATGGAACACGTTAGCGCCGACGTCAACATATTGGCCAGCTTGGAGCGCCGGGAGAACGATCGGGTTACATACGACCAGACGGAGAGAACGTGCACGCCGTCGGCCCGCCGCATGTGCCTCCAGAGCTTCCGCCGATACGGCTCGGTTAACTCACCCGTCGGCCAACTGGGGTGGGTGGTGACCACGGTTACCTCGTGGCCTCGCTCCGCTAAACGACTCACAAATGCGCCGACGCGGTGGCTTGCCGCCCCGGTCTCGGGCGGAAAAAACTGCGTGATCACCAGAATGCGGCGCGAATCGTGTAGCGTGTCCATCGTGCAGGCTTTGCGTTAGGGCTTTTGGGTATCCTTGAGTCCTGTGGTCGTGGTGCATTGGAGGCCTTCGTCCACCCTGGAGGTCTCTATGGACCAGTAACGCTTCTGCGTACGCTTGTGCCATGGCAGCAATGGTTATTCCCAAGGGGTCGCCCGATCCTCAGGTATCGAGCCCGGCCCGCGAACTCCTAGAACGCCAGATCAGTACCGCAAAACCGCAACAGAAGCCAGCGAGTTTCTCACGCAGTTCGATCGCCGTGCTCGTCGGCGCCGACATCTGCATGTTCCTCATCTCGACCTACCTTGCCGCCTCCATCGTCCAGGGCACGGAATCCGTGGCCGACACGTATTACGTTTTTTCACATACGGCAATCATCTTCATCGCTATTTGGCTCATTACGTTTCAGCGCCTGGGCCTCTACAAATGCACGTTTGCGCTTTCGACCAAGGACGAAGTGTACTACTCCGCGGCGGCTCTCTGCATCGGCGTCGTCCCGCAGTTCGCCTTGTTTACTCTTTGGCCGGCGGTATCCACATCGCGCTTGATGCTCCTTCTTTCGTTGGGGCTCGCCGTGGTTGGTGTCGGTAGCGTCCGCGCCGCTTTGCATGCACTGCGGAACACGGTTCTCATGCCGCGGACGGAATGCGTTGCGGTCGTCGGGTGCAAGGATAGGGTCGAAGCCGCGATCCACTCGCTCAACTTCCCGGCATCCTGCCGCGTGTTTCAAATATTCATCGATCCCGTAGAAGAGACGTTTTCGAAAAACGTCGCAAACGAAGCGACGGTCACGAGCGCCGACTGGTTTTTACGTGCGGTATCGCACGGGTGCCAGCGATTGCTGCTCACGGAGCTTCTCCCTCCGGATTTCATCCCGGTGCTGGTAAGCGTCGCACAACGCTACAGCATGGATATCGCGTTTGCGCTTCCGCGCGTCGTCTCCCACGCTTATTCTCTGGACCTGCGCCTACAAGGTCAACAGGCGCTGCTCGTGCCACGCTCCCTGCGAGCCTGCACGCCGCTCGCCGGCTTTCTCAAGCGCCTGCTGGATATCGCGGTCGCCACGACCGCCCTCGCGGTAGCGGCGATCCCCATGGGTATCATCGCTCTGGCGATTAGGCTCGTCGATAAAGGCCCCGTCTTGTATGCTCAGACCCGCGTGGGCCAATTCGGAAAGCCGTTTGAGATGCTCAAGTTTCGTTCGATGAGCGCGAATGCCGAGGTCGAAAGCGGGCCGGTGTGGGTGCGCCCGGGCGATACTCGCGTAACGCGGCTCGGCCGCTTCCTGCGCCGCACCAGCCTGGACGAACTTCCGCAATTTATCAACGTGCTCCGCGGCGAGATGTCGGTCGTCGGGCCGCGGCCCGAGCGACCCTATTTTGTCGAGGTTTTTCGCCGAACGCTTCCGCGTTACGACGAACGGCATTTCGTGCGGCCCGGGATCACCGGCTGGAGCCAACTGCACATGGCACGCACACTACAAGAATCGGATATCGGCGAAAAGCTCAGCTACGATCTGTTCTATCTAGAAAACTGGTCGCTGCTTCTCGACCTCTCGCTCATCTTCAAAACCGCGACGGAAGTTTTCTTCGCTTCGGCCCGCTAGAATCCGTAGCGAACGAAAAACAAAAGGCTCGAGCCTCCGGGTTCGGGCCTTTTTACTTTCGGCAAGGACGAAAGCCCCAAGGGTTCCTACCGCCACCTAGGGCCAACGCGCACCGAAGAGCTGATATGGTATAGGGGTGCCCAGCATCGTTTCTAAATCTGCCGAGACGCTCGCCATCCGTTTGCTTGCTCAAGCCGCCGGGGTCGCAACCGGCATCGTGATCGCGCGCACGCTCGGCCCGGGCGACAAAGGGCTCTTTAGCTACGTCGCGGCGGTGCTGGGCCTGCTTCTGACGGTTTCGTCCGGCCAATCGGCAGCCGTCTCGTACCAATATGGCCGCCTAAAGATCGCAAGCGGTACCGTGCTGCACGCGCTTCGTCGAGTTATGACCGTCATCGCGGCGTCGCTGGCCATCGCCCTTACGATCGCATCGGTCGCATTGCACCAACCGCTCTTGCTCGTGGTCGCGGCCGTATTTCCGTTTGCTCTATTCAACCAGACGTCTCTAGCCTTTCCGCTGGCGGATGGCGACGTTCGTACGCAAAACGTTCAAAATTTATTGCTCACCACGCTTTTTTTCGCCGCGGCGTTTGTGGCGTGCGTTCTCTTTCACGCTACCTTGGACATACTGTTTGGCTGTTGGATCGCCGTCTATGCGGCGCTCTCGGTCCGTTCCTTTTACATATCGCGCCGATACGACGGGCCGGCCGATAACGTCGCGGCCGCAGTAAAGCGCCAACTGCAGTTTGGCACCAAAGCGACCCTCAACCAACTCGTTGCCGCGCTGAACTACCAGATCGACATCTTCATCGTCTTCGCGTTTTTGGGCGCCCCGGCCCTTGGAATTTATACGGTTGCGATCGGGGTCGGGCAGATGCTGTGGCATCTGAGCCAGCCGCTGGCATCGTCCACCTTCGGTCTGGTCTGCTCCGGAAGCTTCGAACGAGCAGCGGAGCTTACCGCAACGTGCGTACGGCACGCCTTTACGGTCGTGGGTGCGGGAGCCTTGATTCTCTTCTTTGCGGGGCCGCCGTTAATCACCGCGATGTACGGCCCGCGTTTTACTCCCGCCGGCGAAGTGCTTCGATGGCTGCTACCCGGTATTATCGCCTATTGCTCGACGCCGTTTTTTGGAACGTTTCTCGTCCAACAGGTGGGTAAGCCGGGGGTCATGACCGTCATACTAGGCGTTTCAACCCTGTCGTGCGCGCTCGTAACCATTGCGCTGATTCACCGCTTTGGCATGGTAGCGGGAGCGATCGGTACGTCGGCGTCGTATTCCATTTCGCTGGCGATCGCGGCGGTCTATTTTTGCAGAATAACCAACGTGCCCATGCACCGCCTCTTTCTTATCGATCGCAGGGACGTTCAACACTACGTGTCCGCCTTCCATGGCCTGATAGCGCGCGTGCGAGCGCTTAAGGCCGGCGCACCCGCGCAATGAGTGCCCCGAACCCCTCTAGATCGAGTGGCCCCTGAACGATGCTTGTTACGCGTCCGTCCGGTCCCACAACGATGGTTGTCGGGATGAGGCTAGCTCCGAGCGCGCTTGTGGCCAAGGACGCGTCCAGGAGAACCGGATACCGGACGTTCATGGCCTGGACGAAGCTGGATACTCGCGTTGCAGGCTCGCCTTGATCGATACCGACGATATCCACGCCTCTTGGAACGTGCCGATCCAGCGCAGCCAGGGCGGGCATCTCGCTCTGACAAGGCACGCACCACGTGGCAAAGACATTGATGACGAGGACGCGGTTGCGTCGCGCCGTTAACGTGACGGGAACACCACGCAAATCGGTGAGATGAATGGCCGGCAATGCATCCCCGACGCGAAGTGGATGCTGGGATCGAACCGCATCGTACAATCGACGAGCCTCGGAGCGCAATAATGGGACTTTGAGAGCGGCCGATAGGACCAATGCGGCGGCGCACGCTGACGCGATCCCGTAGACAAGAGCCTTGCTCATCGGCGCATTTTACCCATATTTTTAGGGCTTTTCGTCGCTCCCGGCCGTCCCTGCCGCATGAAACAATCGCGTCATGAAACGTACATATTGGGCCACCATGGCTACACTTTTCCTCCTCGCCGCGTGCGGCGGCGGGGGAGGCTCAGGTTCGGGTTCGGGTTCCACGGGCACGCCGACGCAGGTTGTACCCGTGCAGACGCCGCAGCCGAATCCCGCCGCGATCCTCGCTCAGGTTAACGGGCCCACGGGCCCAGAGACGCTAGCGTTAGACTCGGTTGTCTTTTCGTGTGGTTGCCAGCCCGACGCGGGCCAAACCGCACTCGCCGGCCAGACTTCGACCGATGCGAACGGAATGATCGCTCTGCCGAGTAGCAGTTCCGGCATCCCTTCCGGGACGTACAGCCTCGTGGGAGGCCGCAACTATCTCATCGTTACGAGCGGCTTTAATACCGAGAGTTGGACGATGGAGCACGTCGGCACGGTGCCGGCCAATAACCTCACGCTTAGCGCCGGCCCCGGCGCTGGGACCGACCCGGCTCAGGCAGCAGCCGCGCTCTACGTGTTTCGATTCTCCGACGCAACGCCGCCGGCCAATCTAGCTTACGACGATTGGAATTTTTCAACGATCGCCAGCTGGGTCGCACGCATGCGCTCGGGGCCGGTGAGTGCCGCAGAAAGTACATTACTGACCGACATCAGCGCGTCCCAGGCAGCGGGAAAGTCGCTCTATCCCATGGCGCCGCCGTGGAATCGAAATCTCCCGACAAATCCAAACGCGGGCACCATCAATACGGATTTAGCAAACGTGCAGCAAAGCGCTGCGACCGAACCGAGTCTGCCAACCCCATGCCCGTCGGGCGGCTGCACCGGGACGCCGACGCCGTAATGCGCGGCTTTGCACTCGCACTCTTGAGCTTGTGCGCTTGCGTACTTCTCAACGTTCGTGCAGTCGACGCGAAAGCGGTCGTCATCTCCGAACTGGGCACGTTCCCACTGTTAGGAGATAGTGCTTCGACTCCCGATCTTCGGCAACATATCGCCGTTCGGCAAACGCTGTTCAAAGCGGCGGGCGCCGAACTCGGCTTAACGAAGGCCGAATACGCACAACTCTCCGATCGCATCGAAAGCAACGAGCTCGCGTGGGTCACGGTGCCGCAACATTTGGATGCGATGACGTGGTCGGATGCCGGCCGCGTATATGTTATCCACGACGTCACCATCCCGGCGAACACGCGCGGCTGGGAAGCAGATCTGCACGAACCCGATGCGATCTTGGCTGTCTTCATTCCGGCCCGTTGCGGAAATCTTTCGCTCGTGCGACGCGCGCTTCCGGTCGTCGCCGAGGTTCCGAAGGTACCCAGCATTCAAACCGTTGCCGTGAACGTGCCCGACGCGATCGTGCCGAAAGACGCCCCGACGCTTCCCGCTCGATATTCGGTGGTAGATGCGCCGCCGCCGCCGGCAGATACCATCATCCGGCCCAGCCGCCGGCGCACGGACATCCTACCCTTCCTTCTGAGCGCACTCGTCTTTGTACTCGGTGGCCGCGGCGGCACTATTAGCGGTTTCACGCCGCCATATATACCGCCGGGGGCTTGTACGTGCTCGTATTGATCGCGTCCCAACGCCTACGACCCAATGGTCCTAAACAACGGCGCGATACGCAGTTCTTTTATCCTAGCCAAGCTGACAAATTGGAGCCTGCCGTGGCGTCGATCACATGCTACATTGACAACGACACCGCCAAGCCGTTCCACTAGTCCTAAAAACAGGAGACGCCATGCGTCAATTGCTCGCCCTTCTCACCGTGTTGTGCCTCCTCGCGTGGGGAACGCCGCTACGTGCACAGACATCGCAATATCAGGTACACGCCGGCGACCAGCTCGCCGTTCAGGTCTATGGCGATTCAACGCTCACGCAGACCGTCACGGTCCTGCCCGATGGTTCGATCGAGTATCCGCTGATCGGGCAAGTGCCGGTTGCGGGACTGACTCCCGTAGGAGTGGAGAACGCCCTGAAGCACCGCCTGACTCAGTACGTCAAGCACCCGGTCGTCACGGTGATGATCGCGCAACAGGGCCAGCCCAACGTTTTGGTCCTCGGCAACGTGAAGACGCCGGGCAAATACACGCTTCGTTCCGGCGCTCGCTTGACCGACGCGATTGCGGCCGCCGGCGGACTGGGCGAAGTCGACGGACTGCTGCCGAACGCGCGCGTCTCTGACGGCGCCCAGCAAATCCAAACCGTGTCTCTGCAGAAATTGCTGCACGACGGCGACACCGCGCTCGACTTGCCGGTGCAGGAAGGCACCGTCGTCTACGTTCCGGGCCCGATGCAGTTTGACGTAGAGGTCGTGGGAGCCGTCGACCATCCCGGGCAGATCGTGCTCAACCAAGGCGACCGTCTCTCGATGGCCATTGCGAAGGCCGGTAACAGCGCCGGCGCTCAAGCCGATCTCAATAATATTCGGCTCGTAAGAACGCTGGCGGACGGTAAATCGGCGACCTACAAAATTAATCTCTATCGGGCACTCGAGCAAGGGCAAACCAACTATGACGTAGCGCTTCAAAAAGGCGACGTCATCTACGTCCCTCAGGCCTCGCAGCACAATCATAGCGGTGGGCTGACCGCATTCCTCTACCTGCTTAGCCGCATCCTCTGAAGGAGCACCACGTGGACCGTTTGCAGACCAACGGCAACGCCGTTGCCGCACTCCCCGGCACAACCACAATCCCGACGCAATCCGCAGATACGCGCGACGGCCGCTCCCTCCTACGGCTCTTCGAACGCCGGTTCAAGGTCATGATCGCCGTCTTCGCCGGATTCGTCCTCCTCGTCGTGATCGCGTCGCTGCTCGCGCCGAAGTCGTACACGACCGTGGTGAAGCTCATCGCTGGGACGAGCGGAACGTCGAATGGAAACGCGGCGCCCGATAGCGAGCTCCCCATATTAAATGCCTTGCTGCTCGCGAACAGCAATCAATCGGCCGAAACGTATGCCGAACTCTTTCAAGAGACGCCGGTAGCGCAGCAGGTCATTCAGAATCTCGGCCTCCACACATCGCCCGGCGCGTTGCTCAAGAACGTCAGCATCCAACCCGTTACCAATACGGCGATCCTGGCTCTGGCCGTGACGTGGTCGGATCCGGTAACGTCGGCGAAGATCGCGAACGAGTTCGGAACGGTCGTCATTTCACGACAGCGCGATTTGATCGCGGCACAAGCGGTTAGCGCTATCGGTTTCCTCTCCAAAGAGTTACCGGCGGCGCAGCAGCGGCTGACGGACGCCCAGACTGCGCTCGCCGCCTACGAGACCTCACATAATATCGCCGACATCAATACACAAACGCAGGGCCTGATCTCCGCGCTCTCCGCGATCGATGCTAGGGTCGGCCAAGAACAAGTGGACCAACGGCAGGCGGCGGCGCAGTTGGCGACCGTTCAGTCGCAGATGAACGTGACGCCGGCAAACATTAACGGACAGACGTCGATCGATCCTAATCCGGTACGCGCCCAGCTCGATACTCAGTTGGCGCAAGTGGACGTGCAGTTGGACACGGCGCGCCGCCAGTACACCGAGAAGTATCCGGCCGTGACGGCGCTCGAAAACCAGCGGGCCGAACTTCGACGTCAGATCGCGGTGACGCCGTCGACGATCGTCGCGTCCAGCAATACCGTTCCCAATCCGGTGTACCAGCAGTTGGAACAGCTTGCGGCGCAATTGCGGGCACAAATTGCTTCGGCTCGCTCGCAGATTAGCACACTGCATAGCCAGCGCGTGGCGATGCATCCTTCGCTCGCCAAGCTACCGAAAGAAGCGGCACAGCTGGCGGACCTCGAGCGCGCGCAAAAATCCGCCGAAACCGTATACTCCGCTCTGCAGTCCAAATACGACAACGCCTCCGTCGCGAAATCGACGGCACTCAGCGACGTCACGGTAACGCAACCCGCAACGGCAGCGGGAGCCGTCGTGCGGCCAAATCTACTCCTCAATACATTGGTGGCGATTCTGGTTGGATTGATCCTTGCGATTACGACCGCATATGTGATGGACTTCTTCGATCGCAAAGCCCGAGACCAGGAAGACGTCGAGCAAGAACTCGCGCTCGCGCCCTTGGCATCGGTGCCCCTGATTCAGCTCAAGGACGGAGCACTCGTTCAGCCGTGGGTAAAAGCCCTCACGATCGAATCCTTTTGGCAACTTCTCATGTCGGTACGGTATTCGCTGGACCATCCCGTACGTTCGTTATCCATCACCAGCCCGACTCAGGGCGACGGCAAGTCTACGATTGCATTGAATACCGCCATCGCGATGGCAGAGTTCGACCCCTACATCTTGTTGGTCGACTCAGACATGCGCCGGCCCTCGATCCATCGGATGCTGGGGCTCAAAAACGATGTCGGCCTGTCGGACTTCCTTGCCGGAACGAAAGATCTGAGCGATGTCATCCGGCAGACTCGCTATCCCGGACTCGACGTGATCACGAGCGGTACGACCGCGCCCAACCCCTTGAAATTACTGGAGTCCGGCCGCTTCGATGCGTTAATGGAGCGCGCCCTCGAAAGATATCGCTGCGTGATTTTCGATAGTGCCGCGACCACGGCGACGCTCGACCCGGCAGTTGTAAGCCTGCGCACGGACGGCACCATTTTCGTGGTCTCTTCCGGCGCGACGGATCTACGAAAAGCCAAAGAAGCGCTCAAGCGTTTCGAACAGGTCGGGGTGCGCAATATCCTGGGCTTCGTGCTCAACCGCGTCGCACCGACCCACATCGACTATTCGGGTTACTATTTAGGACAGGGCAATCAATCGGCGGTCGGCCAAAGCATGATCACATCCGGGTAGTCCGATAAGAGGTAGCATGCGACTGCTTTCGTTCCTCATCGAAGCACAGGACATCTTCGTCCCGGCGCTTTCGGAAACGCTTATTGCGGCGGATTTCGACGTAACCGAAGTCACGCCGCAACCGGACATGCACGCCCTGCTACAAGCCAAGCCGGATGCCGTATTCATCGACCTAGATTTTGTCGAACGCGACCCGTTGGAAGCGCTGAACATCATTCGCACGCTGCTCCCCGAGACGCTCCTTTGCGTCTCCACCAGCGATCCACAGTCCGGATGGTGGCGTTCTTGCCGCGCGGCCGGCGCGAACGCCGTTTTCTCCAAAGCGTCGACACGCGATGAGATTATCGCCGGCCTCAAATACGCCGCGTCGAGCGGCGGTTTTATCGACCGGCGGCTCGACGAGCGTACTCGAAGCCGGTAGCGTTCAGAAGCCGCTGGGAAAGCTGACGCTCGGGATCTGCGGGGGGACGACAAACGGAGCGCCGACTTCCAGAACGATCTCTTCATGTTGCAGCAACTGGATCGCGTTGGGGTCTCCGCTATATTGCGTAAAGGCCGGTCCGGCGGTCCCATTTCCGGGATCCTGCGCGGTAAAGATCATCGTCTGCGCACTATCGCCGGCGATGTCCGTCGTGCTAAGCGGTTCGCCCCAAATATCGAAAAATTCACCAAGCGTGAATTGCGCGATAGTTGTCGACTCGACGTGAATGATGCCGGATGCGTCGTGCGTGTGGAGATCGTAGTCGCACTTCCCACCGCTGACAATTCCGTTGACCGCAGCTACGGGATCAAACATGCCGATCGCTGCCGGGATCGCAACGCGCGTTCCGCCCATGTACAGCGACAGGTGAGCGTGATGATGTAATGCGAGCGGGCCCGAAGCGCCGTTGCACGTGAGGCCGTCGCTCGAGGGCGCTCCATTTTGAGGCCCGCTTGAGGTATCGCCTTCGGGAAACGTTGGGTTTCCGAGTACCTCCCCTTCGAACAACACAATCGGCGTAGGGGCCGCTGCCGGAACAGGCAGAACGCCGCCGGGTGTTGCGCTCGGACTCGAACTATTCCCACCACCACATGCGGCAAGCGCGATCGCGGCCGCGGTAAAGGTTGAGAATATCTTGGAACGCTGATGCATAATGAAGTCCTCCACCCGACCGGTTTTCCGCCGCTCGACTTCGGCCTTGGGCCCTTGCACCTATCGGCATTGGAACGTTGGGGCCTATGGCTGGGGGCTGCCGCAACGGATACTGACACTATGAACATCCTATCGACGTTGCGCAGCTATATTTCGTCCGCGCGGCATAGCGTACGCGAACAGCGTACGATCGAGCGCTTCCCCGACGTGCATTTTGCGACCGGTGTGTTGCTGCGAGCCGAACACCGCTTCTTCCCGGGACCGGGCCTCTTTATCGATCACCGCGCGTATCTGAATTGCGCCGGTGGGGATTGGTGCGATGGCAGCGGGTATATCCGAACCGGCAAGAACTGCGAGATCGGGCCGTACTGCGTCATCTGGGGAGCCGGCGGCGTAGAGCTCGGCGACGACGTCCACTTGGGACCCCACGTGGTTATTTCAAGCCATGGATCCAATCCAATCGAACCTTGGGTGAACGACCCCTACACAAAATTGCGATTCAGTTTCGAGCCGGTTATCGTCGAATCGCACGTCCTGATCGGTTCCGGCGCGGTATTGGTCCCCGGGGTCCGCATCGGGCACCACTCGCTAATCGGAGCCGGCGCGATCGTAACGTCGGACATCCCGCCGTATTCCGTGGCGGCCGGCAACCCGGCTCGCGTGATTCGGTCGGTCGACACCGGGCTTCGTGAAGCGGCAGATGCTCGATACAGCGCCGCAAAGTGAGGCTCGCGCGATGTACGTCGTTTTGCACGGGGAGTATTCGACACAAGCACAGGCGCTCTATTTCCGCGAACGTGAGAGCGCCCAAGCCGCTCTGGTTCAGATCGAAGAACAGCGCGAACGGCCGAGCGTAACGGTCGTGAACGAGTTCGGCGGGCAGCTCACATTTGCTCCGTCGCGTTTTCCCCGCGTGGAGTTAGCCGATAGCGCGCCGCCAGGCACGTCTCCACAGCGATACTCCGAATACGGCGGCATTTCGTGGTGAGGGCGCATGCAGCAGGTACTGCCTAGAAAATATCGACGCTCGCTCGCCCTTGCATTTCCGGTGCGCTGGGAGGCAGATCGCCCGTACCGATTAGCCTCGCCGGACGGCGATACGCTCGGCCCATATTACATCGATTGGTTCCCCGGTCAACAGACGTTGGGCGAGGATTGGACTTGCGCTCCGTTTGACGAACGCGGCGTCATCCTCACGCCGCAAGGTGGTAAATATCATCCCGTCCGCATCGCGCAATTTGGACTGCACCATCATGCGGCGTGGCTCGCGAATGCAGATCGCCGATCCCATGCGAACTTCTTACATCAGGCCCGTTGGCTTCGCGATCATCACATGCAGATCAACGGCGTGCCCGGAGCGTACGCGTATGATTTCCCGAATGCGCCGTACGGCGCGGACGCGGGCTGGATATCGGGGATGGCTCAAGGCGAGGCCATTTCGCTTCTGTTGCGGGCCGCCGAGGTATGCCCGAACGACGGCTATTTCGAGGCGGCTTTGACCGCCGCGCAGGTGTTTCGGCACGACGTTCGAGAGGGCGGCGTCTGCTGGCGCGCGGGCAAGCTCCTTTTTTTTGAAGAGATCGCCGTGGCGCCCGCCACACATATCCTCAACGGCAATATCTTCGCCTATTGGGGCCTGTGGGATCTACATAAAAAAACCGGTGACGCCTTGATTGCCGGGTTGCTCGCCAACGCGCTGGAAACGATCTGTCAAACGCTGCCGCTGTACGACGCAGGGTATTGGTCGTATTACGACCTGTTGGTTTCGAAGAACGGCCATCGGAAAGTGGCCGTTTTGAAATACCACGCCATTCACATCGCCCAGTTACGCGTGTTGAGCGCAATGACGTCGAACGCACAACTGGCCGAAGTCGCGAACCGATGGTCCGCCTACGTGAACGACCCGCTCTGCCGCGCCCGCATGCTCGCGAACACGCTCGCCGGCCTACCCGAGCGCTTCACAACCAAAGCCGATACAATCCCAGGCGGCGCCCAGCCGCTACTTCAGTAACACGCGCGCCTGCGGGACTACTCGCGCGCCAACGAGGTATCCGACATCGACGTCGCGGTCCGCACGAGCGTCGGCTTGATACCCTCCCAAGGCGGCGTCATGCCGCGACGTTAAGAAGCCTGATCTTGCGACGCTTCGCAGCAGCCCGTTTATCACACTCTACAGCAAAAAGGTCGCTCGCAAGCTGCGCATTTAGCCAAAACCGCGCTGGCATTTTTAAGGCCGCCTCAAAGCGGAGTGCCATCTCAGGTGATATGCCGCGTCGCCCATGCACGATATCGCTTACATAAGCGGGGCTGACGCCAATAGCTTTGGCAAACGCTCGCTGCGTAATGCCTAGTGGTTCAAGGAATTCGCCTATTAGTATTTCGCCAGGCGTTATCGGCGGCTTGCCCGCAATAGCTTTCGCCATAATCTTCCTCCCTTAATGGTAATCAACAATCTCAACGGCGGTGGCATACTCTTCCTCATCCCACCTGAAACAAATACGGTATCTCCGATTGATTCGAATCGAGTACTGACCCTTACGATCGCCATCCAGCGCTTCCAGATGATTGCTCGGAGGAATTCGGAGCATCCCCACATCGCTTGAATAATCGATCACCGCGAGTTTGCGGCGCGCTATGGCATGAAGCTCAAGAGGAAGCACTCGACGCGCGGCTTTAGTGACGCGACCACGAAAAATGTCTTCGGTGCCCGTATCCGCGAAGACCTTAATCATAGTCCTATATTATCAGAATATAGCAACAACGACAAGGCCCTTGACCTACGGCTGCGATAACAGCGCTTTCTGCGGATCCGCAATAGCCTGCGTTGCCTCGTCATGCACACCGGCATTTTTGTCGTGCATCAAAACGTAGCGCAGTGCGAGGCCGTAGGCTTTGGGTAGCGCGTTAGCCTCTGCTACGGGGACGTCCGGAGCGATCCCCGTGCCCTCCCAGTTCGTCTTCGTCACAGGGCTATACGCACGCCCCTCCGGAATGAAAATTGCAAACGAATGGCCGAGGTTATGCGGGTCGCCAGGATTCGCGCCACCGCCGGTCGTTTCTCCAACGATGGTTATTCGCTTAAGATTGTGCAGATCGTATGTAAACTGTTCGGCGCATGAAAACGCGTGCGCGCTAGTCAAGACATAAATGGGCTTGCCAACATACAACGGACCCGGGACGGTCGGTGCCGTGTACTGCTGAATTTCGGTAGTGATGGCGGTTTTCGGATTCCGCAACATCATCGATGTGATGGGTTGCTGCGAGTCGAAGAAGTAGCCTTCGAGCGTTTCTGCGGCGATGGGATTGCCGCCCATATTATGACGAAGGTCGATGATCAGCGCGTCGGTACTCGCGACGAACATCATCGTAGCTTGCACCGCTCGAGCGACCTCGGGGTCTCCCGAAAAATACTCGAAATCGACGTAGCCGACGTCTCCCGGTAGGCGGCGTACCGAGACGAATCCGAAGTTGTTCTTCAGTTCGCCTTCGTGTTGCGCAGACTTCGCGGCTGCGGAGTGATCGCTCGGGGCATCTTCAGGATTGAAGGGATACCAAAGACCAACATGTTTGTCGTGCGTAACAGCAAAAAGGTCGCGATTCACCGTGATACGCAGGGCCTTCGGATTCGTAATCTCTTCGTATTGCGGGGTCTTTGCCTTCAACATTGCGGCAGCTTTATCGCCGAACTCGGGAAAGACGTAGGCGCTGAGCGCCTTCTCGGCGTTTGCCATGACGCTGTCTACTTGAGCGCTAGTCAGTGCTACAGTTGCCGCAAGGGCAAACGCCGGAATCATTACACGAATCCCCTTCGTTCGAAGACGCTAAATCGGACGGCATGCGTTCCGACGATGATAACGCGGAAAGCGCCGCGCTTCACACCGTTTTAAGGGAGATTTGGCCTAATCAAGCGAAGAAAACAAGGTGATCGACGCAATTGACCGCGTATTCTCTGTGCCTTACAATCCGATGCACGCATTTCGTTCAAAGATTTAGCCGAACGCGTCGGTTTGAGCGCGAACGCGGTTGCCGAGCGCGTGCGCAAGCTGCAAGAGCGACGTGCGATCCTCTCCTACGACGCCGAGATCGACCCATCGATATTCGGGTTGACGATTCATGCGCTCGTCGAAGTAAAAATGGAGTCCACGACGACGGCCGAACAGTTCGAGGCGCGGGTCGCAACCGTACCCGGCATCGTGCGTGCCCTAGTCACAACCGGTCATTATGATTGGGTGCTGGAAGTGCTCGCGCGCGATCAGCACGATCTCCAGCGCATCATCGAAGCGCTTCGCGTCGGCGGCATTACACGGGATACCTACAGCCGCGTTATCGCAAGCGACCGAAAATTCGAGTTGTTGCGCAAACGCCGTTAAGCCCCGCAATAAGCAATCGAGTTCGAGGCTTTGGAGGCCTTGCCGACCGGCTACAGGTCCCTCAAAGCGCCGTCACATAAGGGCACATTTCATGGGATGACCGGGACTCGAACCCGGACGCTCTTTCGAACTGCAGATTTTAAGTCTGCTGTGTCTACCGATTCCACCATCATCCCGTGGGCACTACCGGCTACTGTTGGTAGTGCTCTACCGTACTTGCCGAGCGGAGCTGTGCTTCGCCGGGATTTTGGCCCGCATCGCGGCGGGCGCGGCGCTGGCGGAGTAAATCCCAATACCGGTCGAGTTGAACCTCGAGCGATTCGAGGCGAGCGAGATCGTTCTCGCTAAGGGTCCCGCGGTCGCCGTGTTCGAGCAGCGCATGCTCCTGGGCGATCAGGTCTTCGATCTGCGCGTGAATGTTCTGGTCTTCCATCGTGTGCGTTACCTCCGGGGGCGTGTCGGCTGCATCCTGCCTGCGTGTTCGTGTATAGGGGATGCGTCGCGTTGCTGTAGCAGAAACCCCAACAACAAATCGGCCGTCGTCGCGGTCGCGATATCGCGCTGTAGCAACTCCAGGGCGGCATCGAGCACGATGATGCCGGCCGGGAGGATGTCGGCCCGTTGCGGCTTCATGCCGGGGAGATCCTTACGCTCTTTATACCCCAGGGCGCACAGCCGTACTAGGGCGCGCTGCAGGTCGCTGCGCGTAAGCTCGAACGTCGCCAGCTTCCCCTTCTTGCCGCGCACGACCGCGGCGGTCGTCGTTGCCGAGCCGCCCACCAGCGCTAGGCGCTCGACGGCGGGGAAGGCTGCCAGGGGCACCAGCGCCTCGCGAGCGATCGCGCGGGCTCGCTCGATGGTGAGCAAGTCCACGACGCCTTGTCGCCCCGCTAACGCCGGGACGGCTTCGGTGAGGCGCACGGCGCCGATCTCGCACGAAACGGTCTGCTCGGGGTCGTGCCCGTCGCCGACGGCATATTCGGTGCTCCCGCCCCCGGTATCGATGACGCCGAGCCGGGCGCCGGGCGCAGCGGGAACCGCCGTCGTCGCGCCGCGATACGAGGCCGAGGCTTCTTCATCGCCCGAAAGGACGCGCAACGGCACCCCTACGATATCGTGAATGCGCTCGGCAAATGCGGCGCCGTTGGTGCTGCGCCGCACCGCGCTCGTGGCGATAGCGAAGATTTTGACGTAATGCCCGCGCACCGCGCGAAGATGCGCGCGGACCGCATCGGCAGTTCGCCGCATGGGCTCTTCGGCAAGCGCGCCGCCTTCAACTAAGCCCTCGCCGATCCGCGTGCCGATCGAGCGCGCAAGATCGATATGCGGTTGCTCGGGTGCCATATCGGCAAGCAACACACGCGTTGAATTGCTGCCAATGGAAATAACG
Organism: Candidatus Dormiibacterota bacterium; assembly: GCA_035532835.1. Classification (NCBI taxonomy): domain Bacteria; kingdom Bacillati; phylum Candidatus Dormiibacterota; species Candidatus Dormiibacterota bacterium. Next base: position 32,668 of record DATKQG010000038.1, on the reverse strand, counting down.
GCGTAGTGTCGGCTCACGGTCTAAGGGGGGTCTTACGAGTCTTGCTGCGCGTCGAAGAGCGTTGCGCGGCGCTTCTTTTGTAGAAAGTGCCGCTCCACCGACGTGCGCCCGTCCACCACGTCCCACTCCTGCGTGCTTTGGAGGTAGGCGGCGATCTGCGCTTCGAGCTGTTCGTCGTTGAGCTGCGGCACGAGCGTCACCATCGGGCGGCGCGCGCCGGCGTGCACGGTGAACGCCAGGCGCTTGCGCGAATTCAAGGCCCGTTCGTAGACGGCCAAATGCGACTCGACATCGCCGACCGGAACGCTCGCAAGTTCGCCGCTCTCCAGCCGAACGGTCGCTCCGAACGCGTTGAGATTGATCACGATTCCGTAGGTGCTGTCGGTCACGGAGCCGTCGACGGTTCGGCCGAGGGTGCCGGGCTCACGAAGATCATCTCTTCCTTAGGCCCAACCAGCCGCAGCCGCTCGTGAATGTCCGGGATGGCGCCTTCGGGATCCCGCAACCGGCGAAGTTCGCGTAGTTGCCGCTCGCGCCGAAGTTTGAGGGCTCCGATATCGGCCTGGGTCGCGCTGAGTTCGTGCGCCATCGCAATGTTCTGATCGATCAGTCGAGCAAACTGAATGCCCGCCAGCGAGAATAGCAGCATCGCCACGAGCATTACGGTAATGCGCCCCGCAAGACGAAGCATCAGCGGAGCACGCGTACGCTGCTTCACGGGCTCTTTCCGATGGTCTCCTGGCGCCCTACCTGCCATGCGCCTACCCGCCGATATTTCCGATAGCGTTGCTCCCGCAACGTCTCCGGCGCTAATGCCGAGAGCCGCTGCACCGCGGCGTACATCGTTCCGAGCACGCGCGCGACCACGCCGGCTGGATCGCGATGTGCCCCTCCCAGCGGCTCCGGCACGATTTCGTCGATGATGCCGAACTGCTGCAGATCTTGGGCGGTGAGTTTCAACCGCGAGGCCGCCTCTTCCGCTTTTGTCGCATCGCCCCACAGGATCGCCGCGCACCCTTCCGGCGAAGCTACCGAGTACACGCTGTGCTCCAGCATGATGACGTCGTCGGCGATGCCCAGCGCAAGCGCGCCGCCCGAGCCGCCCTCGCCGATGATGGCGGCGACGATCGGCACGCGTGCTTCGGTGAATTCATATAGGCAGCGCGCGATCGCTTCGGACTGGGAGTGTTCTTCCGATGCAATCCCGGGGTCCGCGCCCTTCGTATCGATGAAAGTGACGATCGGCACCCGCAGGCGCGACGCGGTATGAGCCAGACGCTGAACTTTGCGGTAGCCCTCCGGGGTTACCATGCCGAAGTTGCGGCGCAGGTTTTCTTTCGTATCGCGGCCCCGTTGCTGGCCGATCGCCATCACCGGGCGGCCGCGCAGCATCGCAAAGCCGGCAACGATCGCCGGATCGTCGCGCATGTGGCGATCGCCGTGCAATTCGTCGAAGCGGTCGAGTTGCGAGAGATAATCGAGCGAGGTGGGGCGGCTCGGATGCCGCGCCATGTTCACTTTTTCCCAGGGACTGAGCCGGCCGAAAACTTCGCGCAGGATCTCTTCGTACTTCTGTTCCAGCGCGGCGATCTCGGGAGACATATCCAGCGGTTGGCTCGCGTTCGCGGCGCGCAGCTCGGCGATACGTTTTTCGAGTTCGAGAAGGCCCTTCTCGCGGTCGACGATGACGTTCATGCCGGCACCGCGACGTACTCGAGCAAACGTACCAGCGTATTTTTGAGCTCGTGGCGATCGACGACCATATCGATGTGGCCCTTTTCCAGCAAAAACTCCGCGGTTTGAAATTGGTCGGGTAGCTTTTGACGGATCGTCTGTTCGATCACGCGGCGTCCGGCAAAGCCGATCATCGCTTTCGGTTCGGCGATAATCACGTCGGATTCGAAAGCAAACGACGCGGAGACGCCACCCGTGGTCGGGTCGGTGAGCACGGTCACGAAAAAGTTGCCGTCTTCAACGAAGCGAGCGACCGCCGCCGTCGTTTTCGCCATCTGCATCAGGGCAAACATGCCCTCTTCCATGCGCGCGCCGCCGGATGCGGTAAAGATGATGCACGGCACCTTGCGCTTAAGCGCCTCTTCCAGCAAGAGCGCGATCCGTTCGCCGACTACCGTCCCCATCGTGCCGCCGCGAAAGTGGAAATCCATGACGCCTAGCGCGACGTCGTGGCCCCCGATTTGCCCGAAACCGCACACGACGCCCTCGGTGAGCCCGCTCTTTTCGCGATCGCCCGATAATTTCACGGGATATGTTTTGCGATCGACCCAGCCTAATGGGTCGCCCGGCAGAATCTCGCTGCCGACCTCGTTGAAGTCGCCGTCGATCAACGTGCTGATGCGATCGAACGCCGTCATGCGAAAATGATGGCCGCACTTCGTGCAGACGAAGAGGTTCGCCGCAAGATCGCGACGGTAGAGTACCTCGCCGCACTTCGAACACTTACTCCACAATGCGGCATCGCGCCCATCGTCACTTCGGCTACGGCGAATCCGCAGCCATTCCGGGATCGCCACGATCTACTCTTCCATTCCTACGATTTGCCCGGGAAAAGGCGCGCCGTGTAGAGCTTGCGTAATTGCGTGAGATAGTTGACGATCTCTCGCTGATTGAGCTTCGATTCGCCGACGATCCGGTCGGTAAACACGTACGGAATTTCGATGGCGCGGCCATAATGCGCTTTGGCGATAACTTCGAGCCCGATCTTGAAACCGATCGGGTCGAGTTCCACGCCGTCGAGCGCCTCGCGACGCACCAAGAAATATCCGCTCGTGATGTCTTTGACGTTCGTGAGGGGACGAGCCAGCCAACACGCGACCTTTGAGGTGATAATCCGCCGCGCGGGCCAATTCGTAATGCCGCCGCCTTTGACGTAGCGGCTGCCGATGGCCAAGCCGTATTCGCCGGAGGCCAGGGCCGCAACCATTGCCGGGAGGATGGCGATATCGTGGCTGAAATCGGCGTCCATCGCCCCCAGAGCGCGCGACTCGGGGCGGGCGGTCTTCCATCCATCGATCACGCCGCTCGAAAGCCCGAGCTTGCCGGGACGGTGGAGGCACCGCACGGGCAGCTCCTTGGAAAGCGCATCGACGATCGCGCCGGTACCGTCCGGCGAGTTATCGTCGACGACGATAATCTCTCCGTCCAGGCCGTTGGCGAGGAACAGCGCACCGAGCTCGCGCAGCAACTTTTCGATGCCGCCGGCTTCGTTGTACGTGGGGATGACGATTGAAAAGGGAAGTCCAGGCATAGTCAAACGCATATTATACGACGCGGGGCACGCCAACTCCGGTCAGGGGGCCTGATTTTACACGGTACCGAGGTAGCCGATCACCGACAGCAGCATCAAGCCCGCGGTCTCCGTTCGCAGCACGCGCCCTCCCAAATGTAGCAACGTTGCCCCGGCGTTCTTCGCAGCATCGGCTTCGCCGTGCGAAAACCCGCCTTCAGGCCCGATGACGATGAGGATCCGCGCCGTTCCCTCGAGTAATAGCGGCAGCGTTGTGCGCAGCGCATCGGGCGGCGCCAACTCCCACGCAAACAAGACGCGGTCGTACCGTTCAAACGACGAGAGCAGTTCCTCGAACGATTGCGTCGCCGCGATGATTGGAACGTCGCGGCGCCCGGATTGCTGCGCGGCTGCGACCGCCAGCCGCCGCCATCGTTCGATCTTCGCTGCACCCGTCTCGCGCGCGATGGCGCGCTCGGAGGTGAACGGAAGGATCGACGCAACGCCGAGTTCGGTCGCCTTCTCGACGATGAAATCCATTTTTTGCCCTTTGGGCAATCCTTGCGCGAGATCGATGCGGATGCGCGCGGGCTCGTTCGACGGAGCATGGAGCGTTTTCTCCAACGCAGCTCGTACGCGCGCGCCTTCGATCCGCAGGATTGCCTCGAACACGCACGCCGCCGAATCTACGGCTTCGATCGTATCGCCGTCGCGCAGCCGTAACACGTGCACGATTTTGTGCGCGTCGCTGCCTTCGATCTCGACGGTCTCGCCGGTTGCGCGCACGCCCTCGATGAAAAAGCGCCGCGCGGGCATTCCTTACTCCGGGCGGAACGCGTCTTTGACGCGGTCGAAGAAGCTCTTTTCGTCGATCGCATCGCCGCCGGCGCGCGCGTACTCTTCCAGCAGCTCTCGCTGACGCTTATTCATCTTGGTAGGCACCGCGACGTGGATCGTTACGTGATGGTCGCCGCGCTGGCTACCGCGCACGCTGGGCATGCCGTGGCCGCGCAAGCGCAACGTCGAGCCGGTTTGCGTGCCGGCCGGAATCGTGAGCGGCAGCTCGCCTTCGAGCGATGGAACGCCGATGGTGGCGCCCAGCGTCGCTTGCGGAAAACTCAGCGGAATATCGACGTACGTATCGAGCCCATCGCGCCGAAGCAGCGGATGCGGCGCAACGTTGAGGTACACGTACAGATCGCCCGCCGCGCCGCCGCGAATACCCGCTTCGCCGCTGCCCGCGATGCGAATGCGCGACCCGTCGTCGACACCGGCCGGAACCTTGACGCTCAAGCGTCGCTCCACTTCGCGCCGTCCGCGACCGTTGCACGTTTCGCACGGTTGCGCGACGACGTGGCCCTCGCCATCGCAGAACGTGCAGGTCGTTTGCGTCACGAACTGTCCGAGCGGCGTTTGGCGCACGGTGCGCATGATCCCCGAGCCGCCGCATCGCTCGCACGCCGTGATCAGCGTGCCCGGAGCCGCGCCCGCTCCTTTACAGGTGTCGCATTGCGCCAAGTGGGAGAACTGAATTTCCTTGGTGGTGCCGGAGAATGCATCTTCGAGCGTGATTTCTAAATCGTAGCGCAAGTCCGAGCCGCGCTGCGGACCGTTTCTGCGGGGTTGGCCCTGGGCGCGCGCGTCGCCGAAAAACATATCGAAGATATCGCCGAAGCCCGATTGCGCGAAGCCCCCGAATCCGAAATCCGCGCCGTTGCCGGCGCCGTTCACCGTGCCGAAGCGATCGTACTGCGCGCGTTTCTGCGGATCCGAGAGCACTTCGTAGGCTTCGTTGATTTCTTTGAAATGGTGCTCCGCGGTCGTTTTATCTTCCGCGACGTCCGGATGATGCGTGCGCGCGAGCGAGCGGTAGGCACGCTTGATTTCCTCGGCGGACGCGGCGCGTGCGATACCAAGCAGTTCGTAATAGTCTTTGGTCGGCATGTTTGGAGCGTATCAACCTTTACTTATTTGAGTTCGACGTCGGAGAGACGCTCGGAGAGTGTTTCGGCGGTACCTGAAGCTAGGGCCAGCAGTCTGCCGTACGGCATGCGCCTCGGGCCCAAAATCGAGAGCATCCCAACGGCATGCTCTCCAAAGCGATAGGGAACGGTGACGACCGAGAGATCGGTGAGTTCGTCGAGCCCCAGCTCCTGGCCGATGATGACGCTGGGTTTTTCGGAGCTGATCGCCTCTGCGACCAAATCGTAGAGCGTCTTCTGCTCTTCGACAATGCGTAAAATCGAGCGGAGCTTCCGCAAATCTTGGAACTCGGGCTGATCGAGCAGATTCTGCGCCCCGGCCGAGGTGATCGTCGCACTCTCGTTCGAGCGCGCCGCGCGCAATGCTTGGGTGACGGCGCCGCGCAATTCTTCGTCGATGCCGAGTTCGCTCGCGGCGGCGGCCACATGATCCTCGCCGATGTCGCGCAGCGGACGATTGGAGAGCCGCGCGTTTAACGCGTTCGAGAACCGCGTCAAGTCGTCGGCGTGGATTTCGGTTGCCAATTCGAACAGGCTCTGCGTCGCAACGCCGAGGGACGTCACGACGATCGCTACCCCGGAGCGCGGCGAGAGCCAAATCAATTGGAGATGGCGGAACACCTGCGAATCGGGTTGCGGCTTCGTAACGAACGCCAGGTTCTTGGAGAGCCGGCCGACCAACCGCGTGGTGTGGTCGATGATCTCGTCGAGCTCGCGGCTGGCGTCGCGCAATTCGTCGCGGATGCGCCGGCGGTCGTCGCCCGCCAGCTCCTCCGGCTGCATCAAGTCGTCAACGTAGGTGCGGTAGCCGGCATCGGACGGCACGCGCCCGGCGGAGGTATGCGGCTGGACCAGGTAGCCCCCGGCTTCCAGCTCGGCAAGCTCGTTTCGAACGGTCGCGGAACTGACGCCCAGGTTATATTTCTGGGTCAGTGTGTTCGAGCCCACCGGCTCGGCCGTGGCGATGTACTCGTACACCACCGTGGCCAAGATGTAGGCCTTGCGCTTGTCTAAACCGCCCTCGCCCTTCATAGCCCCTTATCCTAGCACTCCATGCCAAAGACTGCCAAATGCTTTCGTACTTCTCCCTCCGAGTTCCGCCCGCCCGGGGACGACTTTTCCGGCAGGCTTGGCGCAGGGTCGACGGTAACAAATCGGCATGAATACGCAAGCGATCGAAGCGCTCGCTCATGAGGGGCGGCGGTTCCCACCGTCGCCCGAGTTCGCGGCGCAGGCCAATGCCAAGCCCGGCATCTACGAGGAAGCCGAGCGCGATTACCTCGCCTACTGGGCTTCGTGGGCGCGCAAACTCGAATGGATGAAGCCGTTCAACCAGGTTCTTGAGTGGAACGAGCCGTTCGCGCGCTGGTTCGCCGACGGCGAACTCAACGCGAGCGTCAATTGTTTGGATCGCCACGTGCGCGCCGGCAAGGGCGCGAAAATCGCTTATTACTACGAAGGGGAACCGGGCGATCGCTGGACGATCACGTACCAGCAGTTGCTCGACGACGTCTGCCGCTTCGCAAACGGCCTGCGCAAGCTCGGCATCAAGAAGGGCGATCGCGTCGCCATCTACATGCCGATGATTCCGGAACTGCCGGTGGCGATTCTGGCTTGCGCGCGCATCGGAGCCGCGCACTCGGTGATCTTCGGCGGTTTCTCGCCGGATTCCATCATCGACCGCGTGAACGACGCCGAGTGCGTCGCGCTCATCACCGCCGATTTCGGATGGCGACGCGGCAACAAGGTGCCGCTCAAAGCCAACTGCGATATCGCGATGGCGCAGACGCCTTCGATCAAGCACTGCATCGTTGCCAAGCGCGTCGGTGATGCGGTCGAGATGAAGGACGGGCGCGACCATTGGTGGAGCGACCTCGTCGACGGCTTGTCGACCACGTGCGAGCCAGAGCGCATGAATGCCGAGGACTTGCTCTTCTTGCTCTACACGAGCGGCACGACGGCCAAACCCAAAGGCATCAAACACACGACCGGCGGTTACCTCACGCAGGCGGTGGCGACGCATAGCCTCGTCTTCGATCTGAAGCCCGAAAACGATATCTACTGGTGTGCTGCGGATATCGGCTGGGTGACCGGGCATACCTACATCGTATACGGACCGTTGGCCAACGGCGCGACCAGCGTCATCTACGAAGGCACACCCGATTTCCCCGATAAGGATCGGTTGTGGGCGATTATCGAGCGTTATAAGGTCTCGATTCTCTACACCGCTCCCACGGCGATTCGCAGCTTCATGAAATGGGGCGACGCGTACCCGAAGAAGCACGACCTTTCGTCGCTACGCTTGCTCGGATCCGTCGGCGAACCCATTAATCCCGCGGCATGGATGTGGTATCGCGACACGATCGGCGGAGGCCGCACGCCGGTCGTCGATACGTGGTGGCAAACCGAAACCGGCGGCATCATGATCTCGCCGCTCCCCGGAATCACCACCACCATGCCGGGAAGCGCGACACAACCATTACCGGGCATCAGCGCCGATATCGTGAACGATCAGGGCGAATCGGTGCCGCTCGGCGGCGGCGGATATATCGTTCTCAAACGTCCGTGGCCCGGGATGCTGCGCGGCATCTGGGGCGACGACGAGCGTTACGTGCAGACGTATTGGTCGAAGTTCCCGGGAATGTATCTGGCCGGTGACGGCTGCAATCGCGATGCCGAAGGCAACTTCTGGTTCATGGGCCGCATCGACGACGTGATGAACGTGAGCGGGCATCGCATCTCCACCACGGAGATCGAAAGCGCTCTGGTAGGTCATCCCAAAGTAGCCGAAGCCGCCGTGTGCGGAAAACTCGACGAGATGACCGGGCAAGCGATCTACGCGTTCGTTTCGCTACGCGGATCGAATCCGGGGTCGCCCGAACTAGCCGACGAGCTACGAGAGTTCGTGGGCGAGAAGCTCGGCAAATTCACCCGCCCGAAGTACATCACGTTCACACAAGAGCTCCCCAAGACGCGTAGCGGCAAAATCATGCGCCGTCTGCTGCGCGATATCGCCGAAGGCCGAACGCTCGGCGACACCACCACGCTCGCCGATTCGGCGGTCGTCAAAGAACTCCAAGACCGCGCTAAATTGGAAAGCGGCGAAGAGTAGCGGCAACGTCACTCAACGCAACAAAAAAAGCCGGAGCGGCCATCGCCGCCCCGGCTTTTTTTGGACGGGTGCGTCTAGATCGGTCGCGACGGGGTGACGCGTCCGGCGAGGATATCTCGGACGGGGATCGGCGGATAATCGACGCTCTCGTAGAGGCTGTTCTGCCACGCGAGCGCGATCAGATTGCGATACATCGTGGCGCCGCGCGCGAGTTGTTCGTCGGTAAACGCTACGGCGCGCGCCGACCCGCGCTGAAAATCGCCGCTACCGTAGAGCGCGTAGAGCGGATCGACCGCGCTCGCGGTACCTTGCAAATAGTTTCCGACCATCGCCGCGATCTCGCCTTGCGAGAGCAGATGCCCCGGCGCTCCAGCCGAATACGCCGGAATTCGCGCGGCGACCGCTCCCGCTTTCGCATAGCGATCCACGAACGTGCTCTCGAAGTACGAATGGATGTGCTTGCGCGTATAGCCGTGCGGATTCGGATAACGGCCCCAGCCGTTGTAGTGAATCGTGATGTGCAACGGTTGGCTGCCGTCGGCGACGAAGTGGCCCCAATCGCCGAGATCGCGCAACGTCAGCGTCTCGCGCAGCGCTCGCGCGGCGGAGAATCGCTGCCGCGCAGATGCCGTATGCGCATGTTGTGCCATGTATGCATCGACGCGCCAATATGCGAAATCTTTGCGCACCCGCTCGAATCCATCCATGATCGTGTACGGCACGTAGCCGACGCGATACGGCGTCGTGCGCGCGTTGGCCAGCGCATCGGCGAACGCCGCCATGCTATCGGGTAGCGCGTTCAAACGCACGACCCCCGCGACGCTGCCGTCGTCGCCGACATCCAGAAAGTGGCCGGCATCGTGATCGGCATCCCATGACTCACCGGCGCCCTTGATGTTATCTTCCTCGGGGCCGAGGGCGGCAATTTCCGCGATTGCGGCGGGCGAGCGGACGAAGGCGGGGAGCGACGCGGGCAGCTTCTCCGCGGCGAGGCGGCTGATGAGGGTGTGGCCGGCCGTGCCCCAGGCTAATGCGGCCGCCGGGCTCAGAGACACCGCTGCAATCAATGCGAGGGTGAGCGCGATCACCTGCGCGCGCGCACCGATCGAACGATGGATCATGCAAAAAACTCCGTTAGTTGATCGAGGTGTTCGATCCGCGTCGCCGGCGGCAACGCGGCCAGAATGGTGGCGCCGTAGCGCGTCGATGCGGCACGTCCATCGAGGAGTGCCACCACGCCACGGTCGTTCATGCTGCGAATCAATCGTCCAAAGCCCTGTTTGAGACGCACCGTAGCGGCCGGAATCATATAGTGCTCGAACCCGTCGAGGCCCCGGCCTTCCAGCGCCTTGATGCGCGCCGCGACGAGCGGCTCCGTAGGCGAAGGGAACGGCAGGCGATCGATGATGACGCACGAGAGCGCCTCACCGACCACATCGATGCCTTCCCAGAAGGTGCCGGTGGCGAAGAGTACGGCGTTGGGCGTTCTGCGGAACCAGTCGAGCAGATGCGCGCGCGGCATTTCGCCCTGCAGCTTGATGGGGAACGGCACGCGTTCGCGTACGAGCGCGTAGACTTCACGCAAGCGTGCGTACGAGGTAAAGAGCACGAACGCGCGGCCGCGCGTGCGGTCGAGGCACTCTTCGACGATCGGCGCGGCGCGGCGCGAAAAATCGTGCGATTTCGGGTTGAGCTGGGCTGGCGCGATGTAGAGCCGCGCCTGCTTTGCGTAATCGAACGGCGAAGGGGCGACGAATTCTTGCGCGTCGTCGATGCCGAGCGAGCGTTTGAGGAAATCGAACGAGCCGCCCGCAATCGAAATCGTGGCGCTGGTCAGCACAACGCTTTGCGTGCGCGCAAAGAGCGACGCGCGCAGAAAATCCGCGACATCGTACGGCGCGCTGTTGACTTCGTAGCGGGCGTCGCCGTCGCCGCGCTCGACCCACGCGATCGCTTCTTCTTCGGGCGCGTGCGCTCGGTCGATCGTCGCTTCGTGGGCGAGGACGCCGCGCAAGGCGAGATCGCGCCGTCGCTCCGCCTCCGCATCGTTCTCCGGCTTCTTCTTGAGCGCGTCGTGCCAGTTGGCATAGACCCAGTTCTCGAGCTTGTAGAGCGTTTCGCGCAAGCGTTCGAGCGCCGGCCATGCAGACTCGTTCGCACGCAGGGGATAGCGCTCGCCCGGGACGCTCGCCAGCGCCGATTCGAGGCCGCGCAACCCATCGTCAAACTCGCTATCGAACATCGCCGGCAAGTGATAGGTGCGGTGCATCTTGCGCAGCATGCGGGTGAGCGAGCTGCGCGAGAGCGTCGCGGTGAGCGCATCGGTCGCCCAACGCTCGGCTTGATGCGCTTCGTCCAGCACCGCGACATCGTATGGCGGCAGCAGCCCACCGCCCATCGCGAGATCGAGAAAAAACAGCGCGTGGTTGACGACGACGAGATCGGCGTACTTCGCCTCGTCGCGCTTCTTAAAGAAATGACACTCGCGAAAGCGCTCGCAGAACTCGCCGACGCAATCGTCGGCATCCGCATCGAGTTGCTCCCACTCATCGCCGGTGGGCAGGAACGGCAGTTCCGCGCGATCGCCGTTTTGGGTGCGCCCCGCCCACTCCCAGATCTCTTGCATCGAACGGGACGGCGCGACCAATCGATCGGCGCGCATGCGTTCGAACTTCTGCCGGCAGAGATAATGGCTGCGCCCCTTGAGGAGCGTGACGCGCAAGGGGATGCCCAGAGCCTCGCGCACGAGCGGAATGTCCTTATGGACGAGTTGTTCTTGCAGCGCAATCGTGCCGGTAGAGAGCACGACTTTTTTGCCGCTGCGGATCGCCGGCACGAGGTAGGCCAGCGATTTGCCGACGCCCGTGCCGGCTTCGACGATCGTGTGCATGCCTTCGAGGATGCCGCGCTCGACGAGCTGCGCCATTTGCACCTGCCCGAGGCGCGCCTCGAAGCCCGGCAATGCGGTCGCGATCGGCCCTCCCGGCGCGAAGACGCTCTCGATGGTTGCGGGCATTACAGCGAGTGCGGCCGCTCGCCCGGTGACTGGACTTCAGATTCCAGATACGCGCCGGTATTCGCATCGACCACCCGCGCGCGAATGGGTTTGGGCGGGAAGTAGATGAGCGCCGTCACGATAAAGCCGGAAATCAAGCCCCCCACGTGCGCCTGCCACGAAATCGACGGCACCGTAAACGTAATGATGAGATTCAGTACTAAGATCCCGATGTTCGCCTTCACCAGTTCCATGCCGCGCGGACCGAGCTTGAACCCGATTGCGAAGAGCGCTCCGAAGAGGCCGAAGATCGCGCCGCTCGCGCCGACCGTCGGAACCAGCGGCGGGCTGAAATACACGACGCACAACCCCGAGGCAACCAACGCGACGAGATAGACGACAAGCATGCGCACGCGGCCGATCGCCGCTTCGATGAAGCGCCCGAGGATCCACAGCGAGATCATGTTCACGCCGATGTGCAAGAGGCTGCCGTGTAAAAACGCACCGGTGACGATGCGCCACCACTGGCCGTCTTGCAATACCGCCGCGGGGAAAAGCGACCCCGCCTGCAACACCGCCATGATGTTGCCGCCGCCCGAGAGCAGGCCCGGCCCGGCAACCGAGAGTTCCCAGAAGAACGCGAGCACGTTGAGCAGCACCAGAATACGCGTCATCATGCCTTCACCGCGATCATGCTGGCTAATTCGAGCGAGATGGCGTGGCGCGCGCCGTCGATTTCAATCGTGATCGGCCCGCCGAGCGGGGCCTTGTGCGCGATGTGCAAATCGACGCCCGGACGAATGCCGATCTCGCCGAGATAGCGCAGCATTTCAGGCAGCTCTTCGGTCACGGAAACAACGCGCACGCGCGCTCCATCGGAGACTTGCGCGAGCGGCTCGCCGAGGCGCTCCGGATCGCTCAAGTCTTTCGGCGGAATCGGCTGGCCATGCGGGCACGTCTTCGGGTCTTTGAGCAGCTTCATCAATTGCGCTTCGACCCGGTCGGAGATGGCATGTTCGAGCATGCAGGCCTCTTCGTGCACTTCATCCCACGGCATGCCCAGGACGTCGGTCAGCAAACACTCCGCAATCCGATGGCGGCGCAGCACGCGCACGGCAACCTCAAGCCCCTTGCGCGTCAGTGCGACCTCGCCGCGCGCGACGTGTTCGACGAAGCCGTCCTTGCCGAGTTTCTTGAGCATGCCCGAAACCGAGGCGGGCGCAACGCCCAGCGCTGAGGCCAGGCCGGAGGTCGTAACCCCGGGCCCCTCGCGCTCGAGCCGGTAGACGGCTTCGAGATACTCCTCGATCGATTCGGCGAAATGACTATGTCCGGACATTCTGCTCCAACTTCTCGCGCACGGGGCCGAGTTCCGTGCGAACGCGCTCCCGCAAGGCATGCTTATCCGCATCGGCCAGAAAGGTTGCGTCGACCGCCTGTGCGATGAAGCGCCGCAGGGCCGGTACGCCCAGGCTCCGCGCCACCATAGCGTATTCACGCGAGATCGAGGTTTCGAAAAGCGTCGGATCGTCGGCGTCGATGGTGATGTGGGCCCCCTGGCGGTCCAGTTCCGCGAGCGGGTGCTCCGCATCGCGCTCGACCGCACCGGTCAAGGCGTTCGAGGTGGGGCAAATTTCCAACGGGATCCTCCGCTCGCACAGCAGTTCGACGACCGCCGAATCCTCGATGGCGCGCACGCCGTGCCCGATGCGCTCGGCGCCCAAAATCTCGACCGCGGCCCGAACGCTGTGCGCGCCCGCCGCTTCGCCCGCATGTGCGACCGTATGTAAGCCCAGCGCGCGCGCCTGAGCGAAGACGTCGGCGAAGAGTTCCGCCGGAAAGCGCGCCTCGTCACCGCCCAAGCCGATCCCGATGACGTCGAGATCGCCGAGCGTTGCCGCGAGTTGCATGGTTTGGCCCGCACTCTTCACGCCGAAGTTGCGCGTCACGTCGGCGATCAACGCGAACGCCGCGCCGTGCGCCCGCGCCGCTCGCAATTCCTGAGCGACGGCCGCGACGGCGTCGCGCAGATCGAGCTCCGGGTGGAAGAATCGCCACACGGACGGCGAGATGAAGAGTTCGCCGTAGACGACGTTTTGGGCCAGCGCATCGGCCACGAACTCGCGCGCCAGCCGCGCGTAGTCGTCGGGCGTACGGAGCGCGCGGCTGACCGCCGCGAAGGTGAGCAAGAACTCGCGAAAATCCGCGAAGCGATAGACCTCGGCCGGGTCGGTCGGACCCGCTGCCTGCTCGCCAGCCCCCTCGCCCGGCCGGTACCGCGTCGAAAGGCCGTCGCGCTCGACCAGCTCCAGAAAAGTGGCAGCCTGCAACGAGCCCTCCAGATGGCAATGCAAGTGCACCTTGGGGGCCCGTGCGACAAAGGTATCCACGTCGTCGCTCACCGGATCACCCTTCGAGAAAGGAACCCGAACCGCCCGCGTCGCATTATGATCCTTCGCCCATCGCGGGGTGGAGCAGTCCGGTAGCTCGTCGGGCTCATAACCCGAAGGTCGCAAGTTCAAATCTTGCCCCCGCAACCAATTCAGGTCCGACACGGAAATGTTGTCGGACCTGTTTTTATTTTGACCTGAGGTGGCATCTTACGCAGCTGATAACTGTGAGAGTTGGTTGATTTTGAACTCTTCCGCAAACTCCCTTGGTGTTCGGTAGCCAAGAGCCGAGTGCGGTCGAACGTCGTTGTAGTCTCGTTGCCAATCTGCGGCCCTTCGCCGGGCTTCGAAGATCGTCGTGAATTGATGCATATTGAAGAGTTCATCGCGAATCTTCCCGTTAAGCGATTCGATGTTAGCATTTTGCGTCGGCTTGCCGGGCTCGATGAAATGCAGATGTATATCTCGCTCGGAACCCCAGCGGAGCATGGCATGGCTCGTGAACTCGGATCCGTTGTCGAACCGAAGTGTTTCCGGGAAGCCGCGCTCGAACGCGATTTCCTCAAGCTTTCGGATTACGTCGTGGCTGCCGAACGAATACCCAATCTCCAACGCGAGGCATTCCCGCGTGAAGTCATCAACGATGTTCATCGAACGGATGTTCCGATGGTTGCCGATTCGGTCGTGCATGAAATCAATCGACCAACGCTCGTTTGGTCGGCTGACCGGCGCGATGCTATTGCCTCGAACGTAGTTCACCTTGCGCTTACGCCGAGGCCGTACTTGCAGGCCAAGCTCGCGGTAGATACGTCGAAAACGATGCTCCCCGACGCGGATGCCTCGACGACGGAGCATGATGATCAGACGTCGCCATCCCCACCGCGGGCGCTCGTGCGCAAGATCGTTGATCGGCTGTGCGATCGCCGTATCGTCTTTCGGTTTCCGCGGATAGTACAACGTTCGTCGGCATTGCCCAACGATTGCACAAGCACGCACTTTCGAAAGACCGCGCTCTTCCAACGCCCTCACGGTTTCTTTCCGCTGCGAGGGCCCCATCCGTTTTTTGAGATCAGGTCTCGCACGGCGTCGACTTCGAGCGTGAGTCGGGCGATGATCCGATCTTTCTTTGCGCTCTCTTCTTCGAGCTGCTTGAGCCGAGTCAGGTCGCTCGTTTCCATGCCGGCGTACCGATCTCGCCAAAGCCGGATGGTGTTTGCATGAATGCCGTTTTGTCGCGCAAGCTCTGCTGCGGGAACGCCCGCGTCAAGTTCTTTGAGGACGGCTACGATCTGCGCCTCGGTGAAGCGACTTTTCTTCACGTGAATCTCCTTGGGCTAAAGGCCCGGGATTCACAGTTTCAACTTGAGCAACTTTGCCACCTCAGGTCAATTTCCCGGCGTAGTTGTTGGACCTGTCGATGTTAGTTGTTGGATCAGTTTACAATGGACATTGGTCGGATTAATCGACGTGCCTAGTTGGGTATTGCATTGCGCAAGTCGGGACCGCTATTGTAAGGATGCCCTCAGGCCTCGCCTGACGGGACGCCCGTAGTCCTTCAACGGCTGAGTCGGGCCCGCCACCTCGATTCTGGCGGCAGATCGGACTCCGCGGTATTTAGTAACGCGAGCGGAGCGCAATTTACGGAAGCTGAGATGGCCCCCTATGAACAAACCGTTTTAATGACCTTAATCCACGTTAAGAGATGTTCGACGGACTCTTCGGCGTCGATTCCCTGCAAGAATTCGATGTTCTTAACAAGGCTCTCGATCCGTTCCCCTGGCGTCAACGACTGCATCTTGCTTATTTCGTCGTGTCTCGCAAACAGAAAATGATAGCGACATAGCGCGTACGCACGCGGCATAAACTTTCCCTGATCGCTTGCCTCTGCAAACTGTGCGAAACGCGTAACGTCCTGCTCATCATCAAATAGGCCGGAGCAGATTACGCAATCGCATACGTTTGCAAGGTAAGCAGATGCCGAAAGCCCACCTAATACCAACTCAGCTCCGCGAACGTTCATACTGACATGCGCCGGCTTCATATAGTACCGCGGTGGCGGCTGACCACCACCCACGACCGGTGTAAATGACTTGTTCTCGCCGTAGACCAGCCCATGCGCAAAGCCTGTGAGACCGATGCATTGAGCAAGGCATGAGAAAAAGCCGCCAAATAGATTTACTACTGCCACGCCTTGGTCACTCAGGTAACGGACGAGATCACAGTAAAGCTTGAGGTCGGCTTCTTCAGCTTGGTCCTCATCAAAAGACTCTATCCACAGGAACAGCGTCTTGGGCTTCAGGGCGCAGTAGCGATCGGCGACGACCTTCCAAGCATCATTTCTCAATGCGCTAAGCTCAACAGCAATCACACCGGCGCATTGCGCATCGGATTTTAGAGCTGATTCCAAACACTTGAGGTTTATCTCGAGCCAGCTCATTGATTTTCGCAACGGAAAATACGGTGCCAGAAGCCACTTTGGCACGAACACAGCCGGATCTGCATTGGCCATATTGACAAGCTCCTCACCAGGACCAGTGAGAATTGTTTTTTGATAGTCCAACACACGCAGCGTGAACTCATCTACTGAAACGTCAGCCTCGGCTAGAGCTCTCTCACCCAAGAACGGTGCGCTCGAGAAGTAGCGTCCAGCCAAACCTGCAAATGATCGTTTGACCCGGACTTGCTGAGTCTTGCCCTTGCTCTTACTCATAAGATATTTTGGGTTAAGGCTGAACGCATGGGTAAAGGGATCAATCAAGAACGGCTTGCCAAGCCGATAGGCCAGGGCTGCACATGCGCCCGGCGTCGCCTCCACAAGGTTGGCGTTGAAAATTAGCGCATCGTAGAGCGGCCGCGCCTTCTGGAATATCTCAGCCTCGCTGTGAATCCCGATCCGCAAAAAATGCGTGAACTCAGCACTCACCGAAATGCCGCAATTCTTTGGATACTAGCGTGATGTAGCGCGTTACGCATCGTGGATTCGGGAGCCGCGATAATTTGCGCGGAGGGCCATTCTGGAGGTGGTCCTATCGTTATGAGCCCAATACCTTCGGCCTCGCAGCGATTCTTAATTGGATCAGTGAGCTTGACTGAGGGGATTACTAGATAGACCTCGTCACAGCACAGGCGATATATCTTAGTTTGCTTCATTGCTCTCTTCCAAGAACTAAGCTTAACTTCGAAGCCAAGAATCCTATTGCCCTTAGACGCCACGACGTCAAAGCGTGAGTTTCCAAACAAAACTTCCTCGCGAACCTGATAGCCCTGCATGTGCAAATGCGCGGCAAGCGCCCGTTGAAGAAAGACTTCAGGAAGGTAGTGTTGCATCGGCACCCAAGCTCCTCGTATGTAGCTGTCGCACGGCTTGCAAACATCCTTCGGCCAGGGCGAACGACAGAATCGCTACGCTAACGACGACGGCGCCAGCCATGGCAATGGGCACCAAAGCGCGCTCCCAATCTCGTATCAGCGCTGCCGCAGTAACAAGGACCATTACCACGCCCAGCATTGAAGTCCATTTGGCAATCTCGCAGAACAGCCTTGCGTAAACAAAAGCGGCGCGGCAGGTTCGAACGCGGCTAAAACATCGCATCACATACCGAGTCTTGTCGTATGCGAACGCTTCAATATCCAACGTATGGGAGGCATAGTTGGATTGCGGGTCACTAAGGTCTCTGCCGATCCATTGAAGACGAACCATCGCGGCGTTCAAGTTCTTACTCTCAACCACTCCAAGTTTTTCAGCGTAGTCTTTGTCGCTATCCAAAACCTTCTTAGCCTGCGTCAAGATAAGCAGCATGAAGGCAACAATCGCACCCATTCCGATGCTGAGTAACGTTAAGGTGGACTGTGTAACGGTCACGCTTGGATTCGGCTAGCGCAATCGGAGTTCTTCAAGTATCGTGGAATCGGCCGCGCTCTCGGGGTACCTACGATACACGTCCCTCAGCAAATCGCGCAGCGGCATCCTGTTATATCGACGCTTCACTTGCTCAATCTCATGCATTATCTTCAACCGCTCAGCGTTAGTGCCAAATGCCATGACCGCAGGCTTTACCGCGTCTTCGCCTCTCGGAGATAGAGCATACTTCCGCGTTTCGTAGCGCTCCGGCAACTCTTCCGAAACGCCACCCATCAGATAGTCGAAGGACAAATCGGCCTCATAAAGCTCGGGGCGCTCCTGGAACGCGAGCGCATTTTCGTCAGGTCCCTGCATTGCGACAAGCTCCTGAAAGGAAAGATCCGGTTGTGGAACTTCGTCGCTTAGCGGGCTCCCTCGGAGCCACCCCATGTTCTCAAGGAATGCAAGATCGTCGTATACTTTGGCGTCATACGGGCCAAACGCATATGGCTCAAACTCAAGCTTGGCTAGCTTCCTGAAAGCATCGTGTTCCTTGTCCAGAAGGAACAGCATTTTCGTTAGGCGTGTACGTCCCTCAACAGCCTCGTTGCTTTGGCCAGACGCCCCCTTCGCGTAAAGAAGCAGCATCAGCGCCAATCGCCGACCGGTAATCAATCCTCCTGGCTGCATAAAGTGCTCCTCGACTGCACGAACGTATGTTCGCGTGCTGTTAGTATAGCATGTTCGCGCCTACACTATCTGGTGCATCCATCCGCCTGCCTATGCTATATACGGAATGAGGCCCTTCCTCGATCCCCAAAGGGGGATTCGCCTCCGTCCCGGCGCCTCCGTCTATCTCGCCCGAATTTCAGAGGAGCCCCGCGACGATTCGACCGGCACCAGCATCTGCTCGCCTTGCGCGCCGTTCGGAGGAGTTGGCTTTCAGGAAGCGCTCAGGTACAGACAGAGCATGTGCCTAGCATGCCAAACGACAGACAGACGGACTGCACGGGAACGACAAACTAGTGCTGGACATCGGCCGAACGCTAACCTGGAGCCCCCTTCGAGTCTTTTTTCTTGCTTCGCGCGATCTGAACTCGACGGCGTAAATACGCGAAATCGAAGTGCTTCGCGCCGCCGTATGATTTCGGAACAACATTTGCCCACTGGAGAGCGTAGGGGACTAGCTCGTGACTCTGCTTCGCGATTGCGTCCAAGCAAAGGCGTGCAACCATCTGCCTCTCAATACGCTGAAGATCGTCGCCATATAGCTCCGGGAGGGGGAGCCAGTTATAAAACGGGCGGCATCGATCAAATACAAAGATATCTAAGCACATCTCTCTCTTCCGCGCTCGATATGCATATCGACGATGCCTTTCAACATTTGCGTGATGTGGCTCACCGAGCTGGTTAACTGCCGTCTCGATCCATAATGGCAGCGTCGGGGAGTCAGCAAACAGTGCGACATCCCTATCGGGCAGCGCGCGCGCTACATTTTGGATCGCCAAAAACAGTTTCTCTGATAAGGTGTCAAGATATCCCTCAGCAGCGCAACGCAGGAGGTCCCCCCACTCTACAGCCTCACGCCGGCTGATATTTCCAGGGAGTTTTGCCTCGTACATGCGGCACCATCGCTGCCCCACCAACCCTTCAGGCTGCTGCTGGCAGAGATCAAGCCACCATGAAAGTGGCGCGCTTTCCGGCGACAGCATCCGAAATCCAGACCTATCCCGGTCCTCCCTGGGAGGTATGCCGACCATCGCGCTCAACGCCGTGTGTATGTCGTTGAATCGATGAAGCTCCTCTGCGATAACGTCGCCCTTAGCGAAAATGCGATGTCTCAGCGCGGCTTGCTTTAGCGTTCGCAAGAATGGTTGAACCGCTGCAGCATAGGCTATCGGGTACCCCGTTGAAAACGCTGAGTACAAATCGCGGATGCCTGCTTCTGCCAACTGATCGCAGAACTCGAAAGGCGTGTCTGCCCGCGGACCAGCTCCGTCGGTGTAGCGCTCGAACTTTCGGTCGAATGAGTTATCTCGGTCACACGCATCCTCGGTCAACGCGGCTGGCACCGATGGCATGGCGGCGACAAACGATGCTAGAAATTCAGCGATTCCTTGCCCCTCGTCAGGAAAGCATGAATTGACAACAACAACTGAGAGATCCGAGAGCGCCTGACAGTCAAAAAGAGAATGTAGGGCTTCGAAATGCTTCTTATCCAGGCTGAACAACGGCGCGGTAAAGTCCAAGTAGACAACGTCGAACTTTACCGGGGCCATTTCGAAAAACGCATGCGCCTTAAACGGAACAATTTTGAGTTCAGGGAAGGACCGGCGCGCTTCCTCAAGCGCCTTGGTCGATGTATCGCGGTCTGCCTCAATCGCCCAGACATTTTGGATGCGAACTCCGAGATTAACTAAACAATCTAGATCGTTGCGGGGGTTTGGACCGCACAGATACGCGATCTTCAAATCTCTTGGTAAGCGGGTGCCATACTCGCTGCTCGCATAGCTTCTCCACCGCTTGAGTACACCGGGGAACGCAGTTCCCTTCCCGAAGGCGCCGGGATACTGCTTTGCAAGATATGCGCCTGCTTCGGCCATAAAGCCGTCGGCGATAACTCGAGAAGACGCGCGCGACGAAGTCAGTAAGTCAACCGCTCGATTCCAAATAATTCGTCGGGCGGCGCGCTTCTCGGGTCGGCTATACATCGTAAGCCCCAGTCAGACAGGGTCGGCTTTCGCGCTTTATCATATATCGCCAGCACTAAATAAGAGCAGATTTCTCCGTGCTAAGACCCAAGCGGCTGCCCATCGAAGATCGTGTCCCGCGGCGTGGTGTATGAACCGGCCGCCGCTCTAGGATAGAAAGCGGCCACCGTGGCTTTCGGCGAAGGTTGTTTTTGCAGAAAACTACCGTCGAAAGGACCCACGATGACCAAGGCTAGTATGGCACTTACGGAGCTCGCTGAAAAGGGCCCCGACCTGGATATGCTGCGCGAGATGCTCGAATTCGCGACGCAGCGCCTGATGGAATTCGAGGTAGAGAACCGCTGCGGAGCGCCCTACGGCGAGCGGGGCGTACCGCGCGCGAACTCCCGCAACGGCTATCGCGATCGAACCTGGGAAACGCGGGCCGGCTCGATCGATCTCAAGATTCCCAAGCTGCGGCAAGGCAGCTATTTCCCGGGCTTCCTGGAGCCGCGTCGGACAGCCGAGAAAGCGCTGGTCGCGGTCATCCAAGAAGCGTACATCCAGGGGATCTCCACGCGCTCGGTCGACGATCTGGTCAAGGCCATGGGCATGACCGGTATTTCCAAGAGCCAAGTCTCCCGACTGTGCGCTGATATCGATGAGCGCGTGCATGCGTTTTTGGATCGGCCGATCGAAGGCGACTGGCCTTACGTCTGGATCGACGCGACGTACGTGAAGGTTCGCTCTGCTGGTCGCATCGTTTCCGTTGCGGTAATAATTGCCGTTGGCGTAAACACCGATGGAATAAGAGAAATTCTTGGCATGGCCGTTGGCCCGAGCGAAGCCGAGCCGTTCTGGACCGACTTTCTGCGCAGCTTAAGCCGCCGGGGATTACGCGGCGTCAAGCTCGTCATCTCCGACGCGCACATCGGGCTCAAAGCGGCGATCGCTAAGGTATTCAAGGCCAGCTGGCAACGCTGCCGCGTGCACTTCATGCGTAACGCCTTGGCATACGCCGGCAAAGGCCAGCGGCAGATGGTACTCGCGCTGATCAACACCGTCTTTGCGCAGGAAAGCGCAGAGGCTGCCAGCGCACAGTGGCGCATCGTCGCCGACCAACTACGCGAGAAGTTCCCCAAGCTCTCCGCGATGCTCGACGATGCAGAATCCGAAGTCCTGGCCTATATGCAATTCCCCAAAGCACATCGCGTTCAGATCGCCTCGACGAACCCACTGGAACGATTGAACGCCGAAATAAAACGTCGCACCAATGTTGTGGGGATCTTTCCAAACGATCCGGCCATCGTCCGCCTTGTCGGCGCTCTGCTCCTCGAACAAAACGACGAATGGCAACTGCAGCGGCGCTACATGCAACTCGAAGGACTTCAGACCGTCAGCGACAACACCTTGCATCGCATCTCAGCCGTCGTAACCGGCTAGGCGCGAACCCGCCGATGGCCACGGTTCATACACCACGCGCCGGGGCACGATCCCATCGAATTTAGCTTCTCGCGCCTCGCGCTCGAAACGATGCGTGAGCATGAACTCTCGTACACTCGTCTTGCACATCATCGTAACATAAATCCATAGATACCCGTTTGGCATCTCAGCAACGCTTTTCGCATATGCCGCAAGATCTTCACTTAATACGGTCGCTACTCGGATATCCGTAATCTGCGACCGACGTGGCACGTCAACAGGCACCAGACTTGAGAACATCGCCGTTGGTTGACCGAACCAGGCTTCGACAGAGATGCGATCGATTCTAAGGTCCAAGCTACTTTGATTCACCAGGGTAAACCAGAGTGAGAGCACCTTTGGGTTTCCGGAAACGTGTAGCGGGGCCTGACTCCGTAAGGACAGGCTTATCTGCGAGCCTAGTTTTTCGACCGTAAAGACACGTCGTGCGATGAACTTCGGCACCCATTTGGCCATAAATGAGCCGCCTTCGATCGCAAGTGACACAATTTCCATAGAACCGTTCTCCTTGCAATCACCACGTACGACCAGATGAGCAGAACTCCGCCAGGCAGCGAGTCGGAGGAACCCGACCGTAGTCCACACGGCCCATACCGGGCCGCGAGTTTCAGCAACCCCAACGTCGAATTCTAGGCAAATGCAAGGCCTTACGGCAAGGGTAAATGACCAGCAATTCACCTGCGACTCAGCTAGGGCCGTGGCGGAGGAACAGACTCGGGAAGGCATGATAGTCGCTACACGAGACGCTCGATACAAGAAATCGCTTCATCGAGGACCATACTACGACGCTCGCGCCATGGCAAAGAATGGCTATGTATTTCTTTCTGATTTCTTGCCCGAATGCACTACCCAAGTGGCAGCGGCCCAGCTTGGCATTACCATCCACATGGCGCCGCTACTCCCGGGATACGCAACCGTGCAGGATCTTCGCCCTTCGCATGTTTAGCTCACAACATGGTGGTAGCACCATGGCTGGAGCCTCCACCCGAACGGCCTGCGCGACGATCACGACGCTTCTGTCGTCAGCACCGCGCGTGGGTGTCATGTGCGAAACATGCTTCGCGCTCACGGAGGTTATCGTACCGGCTACGGTATTTCGTTTGCAGCGATACCGAGCCCACGGGTTTGCGACACGTGCGCCCCGCTCGCTCAAGGCGACTTCGCATGAGCGGCGGTTTACAGCACTTTTCGCGCGGCGGAATAGATCAAGGGCACCCGCGCATACCGTCACGGCAACGCGTAGCCAATATGCCGTGGCGCCATGTCGCAAGGTCGCTTCCTAGTGCATTACAGGACGACGGGATCATTATAATTGAATTGCGGGCTCCGTTCATGCAACACGATAGCGTCTTTCACATTAATCGGCCACTCCTCTAGGCAGCTGATACGCCCCTCCTTCAGTTTCGTCCCTAGCGTTTCCGCACTAAAATATTGCGACAGCAGGATGGAAGCAGCATCGGAATAGACGTGATGCAGTGCCATCGATGTCAATAAGTCGAGCCATGTGTTTGTGAGATACTCCACCTGCTCGAGCGCGGGGATAACTATTATATCGTCCACGTATGCGTCGTGGACTATGCTATTTCTAATCTGATAGATAACCGCAAGACTCTCGGTTAGATTGGTACGCACTCGCTCGACGACAGATGCGGTTCGCCTGTCAAACTCAAAGAACTCTGAGGCACAATCGATCAGTCTCAGAACATTGCCCGAGCATACAGATCTCTTCAGCATAGGGAAACTTTGAACAATCTTATCGACACTCGTTCCCCCCATGATTTGTTCGCGAAGCGACCCGTCGCGAAATCTAAATCTAGAGCGTGATATGGGCAAGGGGCCCCTGTATGGCGGGCGCGAGGCAAAAACAATCCGGCTTACAAGATGTGAACAGATTGTGTGTGGAAGCCTCAGCAGGAACGGTGATGCGAGGAAATTGCCCATCCGGTCCGTCAGAGTACTGCCCTTGCTCGGCGGCTGAATCCGCAACACGTCCGCCTCATCGCAAATTCGCTCAAGAATTGTCCAATATGAAAGGAACTTCTCAATACGGCTATGGGAATCACGAGCGCGTTTTGCGTGTGACCAGATAATCTCAAGAAGATCTCTGATAACACATTCTCTAAAAGAGGCGTAAAACGAGTGATACTGCCGCTCCACGTTGCGGTCCAAATTAACGCCAGAAACGAAGTGATGCGGCTCAAACAGTCGCACCAGCTCACTTCTAGACGGATCTGATCGCATAAAGGCAAGGCTGATCGAAACTGGCGAGCGATGGACCGGGTGCAGGTTCTGTAGCCGATCGAGAACATCCTCAATCTTCTTACGCGCTCTTCTGCGCGCAACGGCTGCATTGGGGGCCGACATGCGGACCTCAACATGCACACTTTCCTCGTCATCTCCGTAGAACATCTCCGGGTTCTTGCCATCATGATTGACCGCAAACCTAGACTGCGCCGCCGGATGATAAAAGCGGCAATCGTCCAGCGTCATTTCATCGCTGAGCTCGGCACCATTAATGCCGAAAACAAACGGATAGGCCTTATCTGCTCCAAAAAGTTCACTTCTTAAAGCGTCTAACCGAGAATCAAAAGTCGGCGTTGGATCGGCTTCTCGTGCAGGGTACATCGATTCACGGTTTTTCGGAGCTAGAGAATCAAAGGCACGAAGTACAAGGTCCTGAGCTTCTCGGTCGGTATAGCCCATACATAGGAGTTCAGCAGCCGTCAGCCGACCGAGCTGGCAGACTTGTTCAACGGACACCCCCGCGGCGACATCGACCTTCGTCTGAGCAATAATCGCACTGAGGTACTCGCCAGCCTCAAAACGGGTCCTTGCCTCTAGCGCAAGCTTAGAAGCAAGTAACGAAAACGGTTCCCCGGCGAGGCCACTCAGATCGGCGAACAAAGGATAAATTGACGTGGCTCGCAGAATGCGATCCGAGCTCACGTGTGTCGTCATGCGCTTAAACAACGCAGCTGTTGATGGCGCAGACTTGTAACGCGGGTCACTTACCTTCGAAGAAATCCGCCGGATCAGTACGTGTGGCGATTCGAGTGGGTCAAAAGGATCGAGAACGGAGCCCTTCGTTTAGTGCGTCAATGACTGTGTCGACCCATGCGGACGAGAGCTCAGGATGGGCGGAGTCTCGTATGCACGATTCGTCAGCGTACGAGAAAATCAAAAAGGCATTGTCGTAGAGCGGATGGCAGTTCATTGCGACGACAGCTCCCTAAGTAAAAGACCTCGGATGATCTTTATACCAGGTTGCTTTGGCGGCCTGTCCCCGAGCAGATGCGTACTCGGGCGTCCTGCGCTCCAATCCGTTTTGGAACACCTTTATCGCCTAGCAAGGCGGCCGTCGTACTAGGAGCGCCGAACTCCGTGGAATCTCATTATTTTCGGTATTTGGCCCAACCATTCGATTTCTATCTCAGCAAAAGCTAGCGGGCAGGCGCCTTCCTCAACTTCGATGGGCCTAATGGATCATCGATACGTCTCAAATGAACGAAAAGCGTGTTTTTATGCGCCCCCGCGAACTTGCCCAATAGCGTGCTTGAGGGACGTGAATTGGACCAAACAACGCCGCCGAGGCAGATAGGGGAGATGCAAACCCTGGCCACTACCGGGGCCAGAGAATGGTTCGACGAAACCCTTGCGCCTCAGACGAAACCCTTGCGCCTCAAAAGAGGAACCGCACTGATGGAGACGCCACGCCCAGACCTAATCGACGATTTTCTTGACTCGTACAAGAAATCATACGATTTCTGGAAAACGGTAGCAGACGAATGTGCCGATCGTTGCAGAGCGATACTTGACACAAACGGAATACGCGCCATCGTTACCGATCGCGCCAAAGATCCTGAACGCCTAAAGCAAAAAATCGAAAACCGTACTAAGACGTACGTTTCACGGAACGACATCGAGCAGGATATAGCTGACCTCGCCGGCGTCCGCGTTGCGCTCTATTATCCCGGTGACCTAGACGCGACAGCCGCGTTGTTTCACTTGCACTTTGACAACGTGCGTGTCAAAGAATTCCCTTTGAAGGGCGTACCGAGCCCACGCCGTTTTTTGGGCTATCGCGCCACTCATCTAAGGGTTCAGTTGAAACCAGACTCTCTGGACGACCGGTACGCCGCCGTCTCGATCGAGGTTCAAATTGCCTCGCTCTTCATGCATGCGTGGGCCGAAGTCGATCATGATCTCTTATATAAGCCGCTATACGGGACGCCGTCGCCCGAAGAAATTGCGGCTCTCGATGAGCTTAACGGTCTAAGCCTTATCGCAGAACTTGCTCTAGAGCGGTTACAGAAGCTTACAGTAGGTCGCCGAGAATCTGAAATTATACCCTTTGCGAATCCATTTGCCCTCGCCTCATTTATCCACGACTACCTTGCAGTCAAGTTCCCGAAAAAGCAGATATCGATGAATCTTATAAAGGAGCTACACGCCTTTCTACGCCTCATAAGGAAGGACACACCGGCCGCAGTTAAGGCTCTACTCGATGACCTCGACATTGAGCCGGATTTCTATGTACCACAGCAAATCGAAGACTCTCTCGTCTTCGGCAGCCTTGCAGCATACGATAAACTTGGAGAAGCCCGTGGAGCGGTATGGTCCTTTCGGCCCTTTCAGCTAGGCGCTCATGACCTAGAGGGGTATGGGCGTACGAAACACCGCTTTATCGTCTCGTGGATAGCATTGCAACAAGCGACCTATCAAAAGCTAGGCCAAAAACCCATTAACAAGGTACAATGGGAAAACGCGCGCCAAAGGCTACTCAAGTTCCATCAGATTCCGTTTCTCGCTGACCAACTAATATTTCATGAATCCTACGAGGAGTTTAGAAAAGTCTTTCATTCCCTTGTTGGGGCAGACGTCTCGCAGACTCTGCCTGCGTTGCACGACGCAGTCAAAGCGATAACGGCAACGCTAGACGACGTGCCCGCGGCAACAGTCGCCACCATACTTGAGCATGCGTAGGTCATAAACGCAGGGTAGATGCTGCCTTGGCGCTTATGGGTCTAGACGGCAACCTGCGCTTTGCCCGTTCCGCGTCAGCTTGTTGAGCGACGAACGGGCATGTTTTACGATCGCGCGAGGATCAGTGCTGTGCGGTAGCGGAGGCGTAGCGCGCTCTCATGGTTCGCGCTCCCTCGGCGAGGGCGTGAAGTTTCCCATAGGCGGCGCTGCGTGCCATGGGGGCCATGCCGCAGTTCGTCGTTGCGACGATCGATTCCGGAGGCAGATATTCGAGCGCAGTTTCGATCGTTCGTGCGACGTCTTCCGGCCGTTCGATCTCGTCGGAGGCGACGTCGATGACGCCGACCGCGACGGATTTCGTCTTGAGATGCGCGAGCACGTGCGGAGGGACGCGCGACCCGGCAAGCTCGATCGCTACTTGGTCGACGGTGCTGCGCGCCAACATCGGAAGCACGATGTCGTACTGATCCCAATGAGTGCCGAGCGAATGTTTCCAGTCGATGTTCGCTTGAATCCCGTAACCGTAGCAAACGTGGACGGCCGTCTTGCACGGCACGTCGCGAATGCAGGCGTCAAGGGCGTCGATACCCCACTGGTCAACCTCTTCGAAAAACACGTTAAACGCCGGCTCGTCGAGCTGAACGACGTCGACACCGAGCGCACAGAGATCGAGAATCTCATCGCGAATCACCTCTGCGAAGGCGAACGCGAGATCGCGCCGCGAGCCATAGAATCCGTCGTACAGGGTATCCACAATCGTCATCGGCCCGGGAATGGTGACCTTCAACGTTCGGTCGGTCACGCCGCGCGCGAAACCCACCTCTGCCGCGTGCACGCTGTTCTTGCGGCGAATTGGAGCGACGACGCTCGGGCAATCGGCTTCATAGCGATCGGCGCGGATGCCGCGCCGCACCTTTTTCGCAAAGTCGACTCCTTCGACACCGGCGACGAACCCATGGACGAAGTGTGCGCGAGATTGTTCACCGTCGGTCACGACGTCGATCCCCGCGCGCTCCTGTTCGAATAGCGCAATCCTTGTCGCGTCGCGCATCGCCTCGGCCAGGGCGTCCCCGCTCTGGCGCCATTGCGGCCAGAGGCGCTCCGTCTCGGCAAGCCAAGACGGTTTTGGGAGGCTACCGGCGATCGTCGTTGGAAAGAGCATTTTCTTAGGGTACTACTACAGGCTTTCGCCTCCTTCGTCTTTCATTTACGTCGCGTATTGGGCTTCGCCGTTGCCGAAGGACCAGTTCTCTTTCTTCACCTCGACTAGGCTGATGAAGACGTCCTCGCGGCGGAGTTTGAGGCGTTCGTGGAGAGTGTCGGCGACGGCTTTGTAGAACGCGCGCTTGAGCTCGACGGTGCGTCCTTCGTTGAGCGTGAGTTGTATGACGATCGCGGCGTCGCTGCGTTGGACGCCGAGATACGTTGGGTCGATCACGAGATCGGCTTTGGCATGTTCGGCGATCACCAGGAAGCGATCGTCCTTGGGCACGTTGAGCGTCTCGGTCATCGCGGTGTACACCACATCACCGACGGCGCTGCGGTACTCGGGCGATGAACCGGCGGGGAGATCGATTCGAACCAGTGGCATAGCTTCTCCTTATGCGATAT
Source organism: Candidatus Dormiibacterota bacterium (assembly GCA_035532835.1). Classification (NCBI taxonomy): domain Bacteria; kingdom Bacillati; phylum Candidatus Dormiibacterota; species Candidatus Dormiibacterota bacterium. Next base: position 4,338 of record DATKQG010000038.1, on the reverse strand, counting down.
ACGCGTTCGGTGTCGCTCCTCGGTATCAATCGCCTGCTATGTCGGGGAGTCTACGGGGCGCGAATTGGCAAAGACACCCATGGCGTGGAAGCCCGAGTCGACAAAATGCACTTCCGCCGTCACGGCACCCGAAAGATCCGAGGCGAGATAGACGGCCGTCTTACCGACATCCTCCGGCGTCACGTTCCGGCGCAACGGCGATTCTGCAGCCACCATATCGAGAATGTATCGCAGTCCATGGACCTGGCGCGAACTCGCCGTTGAAATCGGCCCGGCCGAAATGGCATTGACGCGGATTCCGCGCGGGCCAAGATCGTACGCGAGATAGCGCACGATCGCTTCCAGCGCGGCTTTCGCGATGCCGGCCAGGTTGTAATTCGGCACGATCGCCGTCGAACCGAGATACGTTAACGCCATGATGCTGGCGCCGTCGGCAAAAAGATCGACGAACGCGTTCGAGAGCGCGATCAGTGAATACGATGAGATGTCGAGCGCTAGCGCAAACCCGTCGCGCGAAGTCGTGTATACCTTACCCTGCAGATCTTCTTTACGAGTATAGGCGATGGAATGGACCAGCACGTCGAGGTGGCCGTAGTCTCGGCGCACGGCTGCGGCCAAATCGGCAAGAGCTTCGTCCGAACTTACGTCGCACGGGTAGCAGTGCGCTCCCCCAAGTTCCGCGGCAAGTTTTTCGACCTCGTCGCGAACGCGTTCACCCTGATAGATGAAACAGAGTCGAGCCCCGTGCGCGTGTAAGGCTCGCGCGATACCGGTAGCAATCGACCATCGATTGGCGACGCCGGTGACCAGTGCGATCTTGCCATCTAAAAGTCCCACAACGATTCACCATGCTCCGATTTAGCGAGTTAGGTTGGAAATGACGTCGGCTGCAGTATACGTGAGCTGACCGGGCGGTAAGAAGCGCACGATCTCCGTCAGATCGTCTCCGGCGGTAACGAGGCCCGCTTCGGGATTGCCGTCCTTGCGCATCTGCGGCAGCCCTACCGTTGCAAGCAGCGCGTTGCAGATGCACTTGCGTCCAACCGCGTTCTCGATGGCTCCGCCCTTAGCGGCATAGGCTTTAGCCGGTTCGCTCGCGCAGCGAAAAGCAATCTTGCCCGAAGGCGTCTTGTAGGCTTCGCGGAGATATCCGAGGTCGCACACGCGCTCGCGCTCCGCATACATTTCGTCTTGCGATAGGGTGCCTTCGAGGCTTGCGACTTTGAACGGGAACCCCGTCGGCGAAGCCAGCGGATCGGTCCAGACCTTCGCTTCGCGCGCGGCGGCTTTCTCTATCAGCGCGCGCTTGTAGTCGTCCCGTAGCGAGGATTCAGCGCAAAAGGCGAACGCGGTTCCGATCTGTACGCCTTGTGCTCCCGCAGCTAACGCCTCGCGTAATTTCTCCCGGGAAGCATATCCGCCCGCGAGCCAGAACGGCAGATTCAAAGCGCGCATTTTTTCCAGGTCCACGATGTCGCGCTCCCCGTACACGACATCACCGGCTTCGTTGATTTGGAGTTTCCCGCGCGGCGGAGCGTTATGTCCGCCTGCGCTGGGGCCTTCAACGATAAAACCGTCGACACGTCCCTGTGTTTTTTTCACCATCGTCGTCGCCAACGTATTCGACGCAACGATGGCGAGAAACGCGGGACGTTGTAACGGGGGAAGATCGCATTCCATGAATTCGCGCGGGGCAAACCGCAGGGTGGTGTCGTCGCCCTCTTGCGCCCCGATAACGGTCAACGGATATGTGGCGGGCTCGTGATCGATAAACCGATCGATCGCGTCGGGAATCTTTATGGGAATGCCGGCGCCCATGAGGACGTAGCCGACGCCCGCAAGCATCGCGCCGTACAGCGATGGGAGATGCGGTAGTTGAGACTTTTCGAGGTAGTTGATGCCGACGGGATTGCCGTGCCCTTCGCGAGCCAGGAAGACTTCGACGAAGTTGGCGATCATGCAGAGCATCTGCATCGCAGGGCGGTTTTGCTTCACCCACATCGGCAGCGTCTTGTAGGGCTGGTTCGGCGCTCTGCCGCCGGGATTGTAATAGGTCTTCCACACGCGTTCGACCATGCGTTGAAAGGGAAAGCGCTCTACGCCGCGCCGCATATGCCCGCCCGGGTCGCCGTCTTGCAGGCGCCGGGCAAAAATCTGGTCGAGCGCCGCCCCGGAAACGACCCCGAGCTGGCCCAGGCCGGAAACGGCGCCGGCTAGCCGCCAGCTAGAGACGCCCACGCCCATGCCGCCCTGGATGATCGTCGGAGCGCCGTTCATAGGCGTAGTATCACACGGCGCGATGGCCTTCGGGCACGCCTTCTCATGCAGCTAGGGGTCGGAGGCTTGGGCGCTCTAGCCAAAAACCGCTATTTCAGCGATTCAACATAGGTCGCGACGTCCAGCACGTCTTTATTGCTCAAGGTGTCCGGATAGAGCTTTGGCATGGGGGAGACCGGGTTTTTAATCCATGCGATCGCCTGATCGAGATTTTTCCGCGACGCCTCGTTCTCCAAGGACGGCCCCATGCCGCCTTGCCCCGTCGCGCCATGGCAGCTCGAACAATTTTGCATGTAGAGTTGCTTGCCGTGTGCCGGATCGCCGACGACGGCAACGACAGCCGGGGCCGCAGTTGCCGGCGCCCGAGTCGCTACAGCAATGGCGGGCGCGCTCGTTTTGCGGACCGGTGCAACGACGGTTTTCGGGTTCACCGGCTTGGCCGTTTTGGCGGGAAGAACCGGCCCGGCGATGATGCTCCGGGTCGGTGCAGGCGCGGCTTTTTTGGTGGGCGCAGGCGCGGCCTTTTTGGCGGGCACAGGCACAGCCGTATGCCGCGGCGAGGCGGTTATCTCGGCAACGGCCTTGGCACTCGCGCTGGGGGCGGCCGTGGCCTGCGTGGTCGATGCCGGCTTCGAGCATCCGGTGATGGCGAGAACGCCCAGCGTCGCCGCCGCGAGCAGGCCGGTAATCCGTATGCGCATGGTTTCTCTCACTATCTGTAGCTGTCGTGCTTCCGCCGCGCAATCGTGAAGCGACGAACTAGCTCCCTTCGACAGCCGAGGAACCGAGCCTCGCTACTTTAGGATGCCGAGTTCGTGTCCGACGGTTTGGAATGCGGCGAGCGCTTTGTCCATCTCCGATTCCGTGAGCTTGGCGCTGAGCTGCGTGCGAATCCGCGCCGTGCCCTCGGGAACGACCGGGAAGCCGAAGCCGGTCACAAAAATCCCGCGCTTGAGCAGCCGGTCGCTCATTTGGATCGCAAACGCGGTGTCGCCGACGATGATCGGCACGATCGCGCTTGGGCCCTCGAGCGGTTTGAAGCCGAGCCGCGCGAGGCCCGCGCGAAAGTACGCGATATTCGAACGGAGGCGATCCATCAGTTCGGGGTGCGCGTCGAGATAGTCGAGCGCGGCGAGCGAGCTACAGGCGACCGTTGCCGGGAGCGCGTTCGAAAAGAGCTGCGGTCGCGATTTTTGAATCAGCGTATCGATGAGCGCGTGGCTGCCGGCGACGAATCCGCCCGCCGCTCCGCCGAGCGCCTTGCCGAGCGTGCCCGTGATGATATCGATTTCACCGGTTAAACCGAAGTGCTCGATCGTTCCACGGCCGGTCTTCCCCATAACCCCGGTGCCGTGCGAATCGTCGACCACGCTCACGGCGCCGTATTTCTTACAGAGCGCCACGATCTCGGGAAGCTTCGCGAGCGAACCCTCCATCGAAAATACGCCGTCGGTCACCACCAGAATCGGCGCGCAGCCTTGCGCGTCTTTGAGCTTCTCTTCGAGCGAGGCCATGTCGCCGTGCTTGTAGACGGCACGCTTGGCCTTACTTGCCAAACGCACGCCGTCGATGATCGACGCGTGATTCAGCTCGTCGCTGATAATCGCCGAGCCTTCGCCGCAGATCGTCGCGAACAGCCCCGTGTTCGCGCTCCAACACGAGACGTACGTCAACGATGCCGGCGTCCCGAGAAACGCGGCAATCCGCTCCTCCAGCGTGCGATGGATGTCGAACGTTCCGCAGATAAAGCGCACCGATGCGGTGCCGGCGCCGTACGTATCCAGCCCGCGTTTACCGGCTTCGATCACTTCGGCTTGGTCGGAGAGGCCGAGGTAATTGTTGCTGGAGAGCACGATCACGTCGCCGGCTTCTTCCATGTGCACTTCGGGCGCCATGGGCGTCGTAATGTGGCGCAGATGTTTGTAGGTTCCCGCCGCTTTGAGCGCGTCGAGATCGGTTTGGAGGCGGGTTTCGAATGCCGTATTCACGATGCGATATCACCTTTGAGATCGAGAACGATTTTGGCCGCTTCGCCGCTGCGCATCAGTTCGAATGCACGAT